>JAGLDI010000026.1 GCA_023145655.1 Desulfuromusa sp.
GATTCGGCCATCCGGATTACCCATATTCCATCCGGTATTGTCGTCGCCTGCCAAAATCAACGTTCGCAGCATAATAACCGGGCGACAGCAATGAAACAGCTGAAAGCGCGTCTTTACGAAATGGAGAAACGCAAGAAGAAGGAGGAGGCCGCAGCTTTTTCAGAAGAGAAAAAGGAGATTGGCTGGGGAAGTCAGATCCGTTCTTACGTTCTCCATCCTTACCGGATGGTTAAAGATCATCGAACTGGACATGAAACCGGAAATACCGATGCTGTTCTCGATGGTGATCTTGACGGTTTTATTGAGGCTTATCTTTTACAGGGGAAGTAGAGTAATTGTAAGGGCAATTCATGAATTACCCTTACCAACCCGTCATATAATTGATTGACTTATCGGTCTATGTTGACTAAATTCTCCGGTTAAATATTTCTCTTCCCCCCTTTTTTTAGTCAAAGGAGCAGTGGCCATGGACGATGCTGAAATTCCTGTAGGTTTAACTTTTGATGATGTTCTGTTGGTGCCTGCCCATTCTCAAATTCTACCCCGAGACGTCGATCTGACGACCCAGTTGACCCAGACAATCAAACTGAATATCCCTTTGCTTTCGGCAGCGATGGATACAGTGACTGAATCGCGGACAGCTATCTGTATGGCGCGTGAGGGTGGACTTGGAATTGTCCATAAAAATATGAGTCCGCAATTACAGGCAACAGAAGTCGATCAGGTGAAAAAGTCGGAAAGCGGAATGATTGTCGACCCGATCACTATGGCTCCTGATCAAAAGATCTCAGATGCTTTAGCTGTGATGCAAAAATACCGTATTTCCGGAGTGCCGATCACTAAAAGTGGCAAACTGGTGGGTATAATGACTAACCGGGATTTGCGTTTTGAGACCAATCTGGATCAGCCGATTGCTAATGTTATGACCAAAGATAACCTGGTCACCGTGCCACCCGGCACGACTCTGGAAGAGGCTAAGTATCATCTCCACGAACATCGGATTGAAAAATTATTGGTTGTCGATGACAACTACAATCTAAAGGGTTTGATAACCATCAAAGATATCGAAAAAGTACGTAAATACCCTAACGCCTGCAAGGATGAACTCGGCCGTTTGCGGGTTGGTGCTGCTGTTGGTGTTGGTGCTGATCTGGAAGAGCGAGCAGCCGCTTTGGTTGCTGCCGGGGTTGATCTGATGGTTGTTGATACCGCGCACGGCCACAGCCAGGTCGTTATCGATGTGATTGCCGATTTGCGCAAAAGCTACCCTGAACTTCAATTGATGGCTGGTAATATTGCAACTGGTGCCGCGGCACAAGCGTTGATCGATGTTGGTGTTAACGCAGTTAAGGTCGGTATCGGTCCGGGCTCAATCTGTACCACCCGGGTGGTTGCCGGAGTCGGTATGCCGCAGATTTCAGCGATTCAACAAGTTGCCAAGGTGACGCATGCTGCTGGGATTCCACTGGTTGCTGATGGTGGAATTAAATTTTCTGGTGATCTTCCCAAGGCGGTTACTGCTGGTGCTGATATCATCATGATTGGCTCCTTGTTTGCTGGTACCGAAGAATCACCGGGTGATACGATTCTTTATCAGGGGCGTACCTATAAGTCATACCGTGGAATGGGGAGTCTGGCGGCCATGAAACAGGGGAGCAAGGATCGTTATTTCCAGGGTGGTGAAAATGATGTCAAACTGGTTCCCGAGGGGATTGAAGGGCGGGTTCCTTTCCGTGGCTCCCTTTCCGATAACATTCATCAGTTGATCGGTGGTTTGCGCTCTGGGATGGGCTATACCGGCTGTAGAACTATAAAAGAGCTACAACAAAAAGGTGAGTTTGTCCGCATTACCAATGCCGGGTTACGTGAATCACATGTCCATGATGTGATCATTACTCAGGAAGCACCAAATTACCGTATCGAACGGAATAGTTGAGTCTATGTCAGATATCCACACTGAAAAAATTCTTATTCTTGATTTTGGTTCACAGTACACCCAATTGATCGCCCGTCGGGTTCGTGAGTGTCACGTTTATTGTGAGCTGCACCCCTTTGATATGGCCTTAACTGACATCCAGGCTTTTCGACCGACAGGAATTATCCTCTCCGGGGGGCCTAAGTCTGTTTATGAAGCAGGCGCTCCGGCAATAGAGGAACAGTTGTTTGAGTTGGGAGTGCCGGTATTGGGACTCTGTTACGGGATGCAGTTGATGAGTCGTCATTTTGGCGGCGAGGTTGTTCCGGCCGGAAAACGGGAATATGGTCATGCTGAACTGGTGAGCATGGGTCAACCCGGATCACTATTTGACGGTTTCTTTATTGATGGGACAAGCCCGGTCTGGATGAGTCATGGCGATCATGTGGACACTCTACCCGAAGGGTTTGAGGTTGTCGCAAAGACAGCAAATGCCCCTGTTTGTGCCATTCAGAATGTAAAACGAAATCTCTATGGAGTCCAATTCCATCCCGAAGTCAATCATACTCCGCAAGGTGGGCTGCTGATCGATACGTTTGTGCGTAAAATCTGCGGGTGCAGTGGCCGCTGGATTCCCAGTCAGATTATTGAGGATGCCATTACTCGGATTCGTCAACAGGTTGGTCGTGATCAAGTCATTCTTGGTTTGTCCGGTGGAGTTGATTCGTCCGTTGCTGCGGCACTGATTCATCGGGCCATTGGAGATCAACTCCATTGTGTTTTTGTCGATAACGGTCTGTTGCGACTTGATGAGGGAAATCAGGTGATGGCAACCTTCGGCAGTAATATGGGGGTGAAGGTCACCCGGGTTGACGCTCAGCAACGTTTTTATTCGGCTCTGAAAGGGGTGAGTGATCCAGAGCAGAAACGTAAGGTGATCGGAAAAATCTTTGTTGATATTTTTGAAGAGGAATCAAAAAAGATTCAGAATGCAAACTGGTTGGCGCAAGGGACTATTTACCCTGATGTTATTGAGTCGGCCGGGGCAAAAACGGGCAAGGCACACAATATCAAGAGTCACCATAATGTTGGTGGTTTACCCGATTATATGCAGCTGGAACTCCTGGAACCACTCCGTGAACTGTTTAAAGATGAAGTCCGGGTTATTGGTGAAGAGTTGGGCTTACCCCATCAGATGGTTTGGCGCCACCCCTTTCCCGGTCCTGGTCTCGGTGTCCGCATCCTTGGAGAAGTGAAAGAAGAATATTGTGATATCCTCCGCCGTGCTGATGCCATCTATATTGAAGAACTTTATGAAAGTGGCCTTTACGATAAGATCAGTCAGGCTTTTGCGGTCTTTTTGCCGGTTAAATCGGTTGGCGTTATGGGGGATGGTCGAACCTACGAGTATGTTGTAGCGCTGCGGGCGGTTGAAACAAAAGATTTCATGACTGCCGGCTGGTATCCCATCCCCTATGAAGACCTGGCGCGGATCAGTAACCGGATTATCAATGAAGTGAAGGGAATTAATCGGGTGACCTATGATATCTCGAGTAAACCGCCGGCAACGATTGAGTGGGAATAGTAGATGATGCTCAACCTTCTGAAATTAGATGAAAAATAAAATTTTGTAAACTTTTTACCAAGGTGTCTGAAAGTTGTTTTTCAGACACCTTTTTTCATAGACCACAATGGTTTTTACAAATATATGGTGTTTCTTGAAAGAAATAACCTGTAACCCCCTGAGTGGATGGATATAGATGACAATGGATAATATTTTAAAAACTCCTCAAACAATCTATCTGAAAGACTACAAAACCCCGGCCTATCTGGTTGAGCAAGTTGAACTGAAATTTACCCTGGACGATTCTTCAACCCAGGTTGATTCGATACTTCAGATGGTTTTGAATCCTGATCGCAATGGTCTGTTGGAACCGCTATTTCTGGATGGAGAACAGCTGAAGTTACTGTCGGTTAAGCTGGATGGAAAAGCGCTCACCCCAAGCGATTACTTTCAGGATGATAAAAGCTTACAGATTGTCACTGTTCCGGAAAAGTTTACTCTGGAGATCCAAACCCTGATTGATCCACTTAACAATACGGCTCTGGAAGGGCTTTATCTAACCAGTGGAAATTTCTGTACCCAGTGTGAGGCAGAGGGCTTTCGGCGTATCACCTATTATCCCGATCGACCCGATGTGCTGGCCCGCTTCAAGGTGCGAATTGAAGCGGAGCAAAAGTATTCCAAGTTGCTCAGTAATGGGAACCTGTTGGAACAGGGGGAATTGCCTGGTGGGCGCCATTATGCCGTCTGGGAAGATCCTTTTCCTAAACCCAGCTACCTGTTTGCTCTTGTGGCGGGTGACCTGGTGTGTCTGGAAGATCACTATACCACCATGTCGGGGCGTGATGTGCTGTTGCAGATTTATGTTGAGGCGCGCAACAGCAATTATTGTGATCACGCGATGCTCTCCCTGAAAAAATCGATGCAGTGGGACGAGGAAACCTTTGGGCTGGAATATGATCTTGATCGCTTTATGATTGTCGCTGTTGATGATTTCAATATGGGAGCGATGGAAAATAAAGGGTTGAATGTTTTTAATTCCAAATATGTTCTGGCTCGCCCGGAAACTGCAACTGACACCGATTATCTGGGAATTGAATCGGTCATCGGACATGAATATTTCCATAACTGGACCGGCAATCGGGTGACCTGTCGGGACTGGTTTCAACTCAGTTTGAAGGAGGGGTTGACGGTCTTTCGCGATCAACAGTTTTCTGCCAATATGAATTCAGCTGCAGTTAAGCGGATTGATGATGTGCGGATTCTTCGCCAGTTCCAGTTTCCCGAAGATGCCGGACCGATGGCACATTCGGTTCGCCCTGCCGCTTATCAGGAAATCAATAATTTTTACACCACAACAATTTACAATAAGGGTGCAGAGGTTATTCGGATGATGCAGACTTTGCTGGGTGCAGAAAAATTTATTTCCGGGGTCAAGCTCTATCTTGGTCGTCATGATGGCCAGGCGGTGACTTGTGATGATTTTGTCGCCGCGATGGAAGAGGCCGGGAATATCGATCTGACCCTATTTAAGCGTTGGTATGTCCAGGCGGGTACGCCACAGGTACAGATTCAGCAGGATTATAATAGTGAGCAGCAAACTTTGACGCTGAAGATTTCACAGAGTTGTGCGGCAACTCCGGGGCAAAAAGAGAAACAGCCCTTTCATGTCCCAATTGCAGTTGGTTTAATCGATGCTGCCGGGGAAGATTTGCCGCTGCAATTGATGGGAGAGGGTCAACCTGGGACAACAACGCGAGTGTTGAATCTGACTGATACCGAGCAGGAATTCACTTTTGTCGGGATGGCCCGGCAACCGGTCCTCTCTCCTTTGCGGGGATTTTCTGCTCCAGTCCGGGTGAAGTGTGATTTTAGCGATGCTGAATTAGCTTTTCGTATGGCTTACGACAGTGATGCTTTTAATCGTTGGGATGCCGGGCAGACTCTGGCATTGACTGAACTGTTGCGGATCTACAAGGATCGTCAGACGGGGGGGGACGCTGCCCTGCAAGCGGGCTTTGTTGCCGCCTGGAGAAAAGCCTTATCTGACCGTCAGGTTGATCAAAGTCTGTTAGCACAATTATTGACTCTGCCGAGTGAGCAATATCTGGCTGACCAGCTCAATGGATTTGATCCACAGCTGATCAGAACGGTTCGTGATCAGGCTGTTCTGCAGTTGGCACGGGAAAATCAAGCGCTGTTGTTGGAACGTTATTCTGACTGTTTCATTGTGACGGAGGATTATTCTCTTGATCCTGCTGTGGTTGGGCGGCGCAGTCTGGGTAACTTCTGCCTGTCACTGCTGGTTCGATTGGAACAACTGGAGATGGATGAGCTATGTTTGCAGCAGTACCAGAATGCGGTAAATATGACCGATCGGTTGGCGGCTTTCGCCTCTCTTGTCGATAGTTCCAGCCTTGATCGACAGGATGTTATCGATGATTTTTATCAGAGTTGGAAGCGGCAGCCATTACTTCTTGATAAATGGTTCACCATTCAGGCGCTCAGTCGTCGAAGTGAAACGTTTACTGAGATTGAAAATTTATTGCAGCATGCTGATTTCAGTCTGAGTAATCCGAACCGGGTGCGGGCATTGCTCGGTGCTTTTTACCAGAATATGGCGGTTTTTCATCGTTCTGATGGAGCTGGATACAAATTGCTGGTAGAGCAGATCATTGTCCTTGATCAGAAAAATCCCCAGGTGGCTGCGCGAATGGCGGCTCCCTTGACTCGCTGGAAACATCTGGAAATAAAACGTTGTAAACTGATGGAGCAACAATTGATCCGTTTACAAAAAATGGATCTTTCAAGTGATCTTTACGAAATTGTGAATAAGAGTTTGCAATAGAAGCGGGAGCAAAATGTGAGTGACTATACAATTATAGGCTGTGGTGATATCGGTTTTCGGGTTGCTCGAGAACTGATCAAACAGAATCATCAGGTTCAGGCAACAATCCATTTTGAAGAGGGAGCCAAGGTTCCTCAATCAGTCGGGATAGAAACAATTATCGCCAATTTTGATTATCAGGAGGATGTTCCTGAACTTCCTTTGCGGGGGAAGAAACTTTTCTATTTTATGCCACCGCAGGGAGGCGGCTCAAGCGATTTCCGGATGTTGAATTTTTGCCGGAAGCTGTCACCAGGTAATTATCCCGCCAAGATTGTATATATCAGTACCAGTGGGGTTTATGGTGATTGTGGAGGTGCTCTGGTGACGGAGGACACTCTGCTCAATCCAATGTCCAGTCGGGCAAAACGTCGCGTGAGTGCTGAAAATCAGTTACGTGACCAGGCCGATAAGTTTGGATTTGAACTGATTATCCTCCGGGTGACTGGTATTTACGGTCCGGGACGATTGCCGATAGCGCAGTTGCAAAAAGGACATGAGGTGCTGATTGCTGAAGATGCTCCGAGGACTAATCGAATTCATAGTTTGGATCTGGTGCAGATTTGTCTGGCGGCAATGGGAAAAGGGGAAGATGGAGATATTTTCAACGTTTGTGACGGTGAAGAGAGCAGTATGAGCCAGTATTTTATGGCGGTCGCAGAGAGATATGATCTGCCACAGCCACGGCAGTTGAGCTGGGTTGAGGCAGAAAAAATGATGAATCCACTGACGTTCTCATTTTTAAAAGAGTCGCGGCGGATGTCCAATCAAAAGATGGTTGAAAAACTTGCGGTTAAGCTGCAATATCCAACCTTGGAGAAAGGTTTAGGTGCCAGCCAATCTATTTCCGATTTGCATATTGGCGTGGACTCTGCGACCAATAATGAAAATTAATCCAGGTCCACGGTTGCAGATTGGTATAAATTAAGCTAAAATACTAAATCTTTAAAAGAGTACGTTAGTTGGTTTGTCGATAGGTAGTTTTTGAAGCGCAGTGTCAGTTGCCGGCTTCCATGCGGAAACTGGCTTAACTGAATCAGGGAGATTTCAGTCTAATGAGCAGAGCGGGAAAAACAAAATTTCAGATCGATTTGCGACGACACTTACGAGAAAGCTATGTTGAAGAGAATCTGATCCATTTGATCTCTGAGATTGCCGAAGCGTCCAAATACATTATTCACTCTATCAGCACCGGTGATCTGGGAGTGGCTGGTACTTCCAACCTTTATGGAGAACAACAATTAGCTCTGGATGTCCTTGCAGACCGAATCCTGCGTAAGCGGCTTGATCATTCCCGAGTGGTTGCCAATATGATGTCAGAGGAGATGGATGAAATCATTCCGGTTTCTCCTGACTGCGGTGGAAAGTATTCAGTGGCTTTTGATCCGTTGGATGGCTCTTCTCTGGTTGATGTCAATCTGGCTGTTGGCACGATTGTTTCTATTTTTCAGGGGTGTGATCTGCTGCAACCGGGACGCAAGCAGGTTGCTGCGTTGTATATTCTCTACGGACCGCGAACAACGTTGGTCTACAGTGTCGGCAAGGGTGTTCATGAATTCGGCATGAATATGTTGCGGGAATATACCCTGCTCCAAGAGAATATCACTATCAAGCCGCAGGGAAATCTCTATTCTCCCGGTGGACAACGGAATCTCTACACCCCGGGGGTTGAGGCATTTATCAGTAAATTGGAGCAGCGTGGAGTCAAGCTCCGTTACAGTGGTGGTTTCGTTCCTGACATTAATCAGATTCTTCTTAAAGGTGAGGGGATCTTCTTCTATCCCCATCTGCAGGGTAAGCCACAGGGGAAATTGCGCGTATTGTTCGAACTGAGTCCAATGGCGTTCTTAATAGAGCAGGCAGGAGGGGCCGCTTCCGATGGTCGACAACCTATTTTAGATATACAACCAGAACAGATCCATGAACGTTCACCGGTATTTATCGGCAGTAAAAAGGATGTCACGCTGGCTGAAGAACTTATCCGTGAGATGGAAAGTGGCAAAGCCGGTAAAACTGAAAAGAAAGCGAAACCCTGATAGGCTGAAACAGATAGAGCTTCTTGCAAAAATCGTCATCCTCGTGAAAACGGGGGGCCAGTTTTTTGACAAACCCAGAAGACCTCTGGATTCCTGCCTACGCGGGAATGACGGTTGCTGGAGGTTAAAGGGTTTTGACAAGAGCCTCGATATTCTGATTATTTATTGATTTGCACCATGGGAGGGGGATATGCAGCCGATACTCATCGCCTTATCTGCAACTGTTGTCGGCTTATCTCTGGCTCCAATCTATCCGCTACCAAACTCTCCCGGTTGGTGGTTTGTCGCTTTTTCTGGTTTGCTATTTTTCCTGCTACGTCGCTATCCCCGGTTTTCTCTTCTCTGTTTGTTTCTTGCTGTTTCTGTTCTTGCAAATTTGCGCTATCCGCTTCAATTTCCATCCCGTCAAGAAATTATTCACATCGATCAACTGGCAAAAAAAGTTACTTTGAACGGGATCGTCACAGATATCAGGCAACTCACTGATGGACGGAGTTGGATTGAATTGCGTGCCGGTTCGGTGGCGATAAAAGGTCAGCCGATACCATTGAAATCGCCACTGCTGGTCCGTATTTATATGGGCGAAGGGACAGATCAGCTCTTTCCCGGTGATCTCATCCGCTGCAAAAGTCGGATGCGCAAGCCGCGTCTTTTTGGTATGCCGGGTGAATTTAACTGGCCCCGCTATCTGGCCAGTCAGCATATCGATATGACGGCCTGGGTTAAAAATATTGATAAAATAACAATTTTAAACCGGCAAAAAAATAGTATCAATCGGAGGATTGTTACCTGGCGTAGTCGTATTGCTGAAACTATTCAGGGATTGATGCCGGAGAACCGCGCTTATCTGGTCAGGGCGCTGGTTTTGGGTGAGGGGCGGGTCATTCCGGATTCTATACGAAAAACTCTGGCGAAGAGTGGGATCAGCCATCTTTTTGCCATTTCAGGGCTCCACCTGGGGATGATTGCTTTACTTGGGTATCGAATCCTGCTCTGTTTTTATCGTCGTTTTCCCCGGTTACTCAACTGGCAACCCCCTCAACGGATTTTACCCCTGCTGCTTCTCCCCCTCTTATTTGGCTATCTACTCTTGACCGGTGATGCTGTTTCCACCCGTCGGGCTTTTGTTATTGCCGGTTTAGTGGCCATGTTTCTCTATTGGCGTTATTATGTGAATCCCCTGCTGTTGCTGGCTTCTCTTGCCCTTTTGTCCCTACTGGTGAATCCATTACTCTTCTGGCAGGCAGGTTGGCAACTCTCATTTGCCGGTGCTGCCGGGATTCTTCTCTGGCAACCGATGTGGCAACAACAGGGGAGAAATCTTCCCCTATGTTTCCGTTATCCTGTTCAGTTGTTCCTGGTGACTTTTGCAGCAATGCTGAGCACTTTACCTTTTGTCCTGTTCAATTTTCATCTCTTGGCAACTATCGGGGTTGTCGCAAACCTTATCTGTGTCCCAATTGTCACGCTGTTAGCTCTACCGATTGGTTTTTCCGGATTGCTCTTTTATCCACTTTTCCCACCGCTGGCAGAACTGTTATTTCAGCTTTGCGGTTTTGTTCTGGATTTTGTCTTACTACTGGCGAGCTGGTTTACTGCGCTTCCTGGCTGTAGTGGAAGCTATTTATTCCTTTCCCATTGGCAGAATCTGGCAGTAGCTCTGCTTATCTTGCCGTTGCTTTTATTTCCCCAAATAGTCAAGACAAAGAGGTTACGATTTGTCCTTGTCTGTTTATTGCCTGCCGCCATCCTTTGGCAATTTCCACAGGGCCAATCAGCGCCGGTTTCATTGACCATGTTCAGTGTCGGGCAGGGGGAGTCGATGTTGTTGCGGAACAACCGTGGGGAGGCAGTTTTGATTGACGGTGGTGGCTTCTATAGCGATCGATTTGATGTTGGTGAGCGTCTGTTGGCACCGGCTTTTGCCGAGTTGGGGGTGACCGAGCTTACTGCTGTTGTTTTAACTCATGATGATCTGGATCACCGTAAGGGGCTGGTTTTTATTCTGGACAATTTTCCGGTAGGCGAGTTCTGGACTGGACAGCCTGCTGCCAAATTACATTACAAATTACGGAAAATTTTGCAGAAAAAAGAGATTCTGGTCAAGATTGCACCCTCCGGATGGACTGAACTCCCTTTTTGGACGGCCGGTACCCTGCATATCTATAATGGCGCCGTGCAGAACAGCCGTAAGAATGACACGTCTCTGGTCATGTATTACGATCATAGCGAGGGAAATAGTTTACTGTTGACTGGCGATCTGGAGAAACAAGGGGTGGAAAAACTTTTATCCGCAGGATTTCCGGGGCCGGTTTCACTATTGAAGTTGCCTCATCATGGCAGCAGATTTTCGGCAACTGACCAGCTCATTGATCACTTACGACCCAAGTCTTGCCTGGTTTCTTCCGGCTATCAGAACCGTTATCACTTGCCGGATAAATCGGTTGTCGGTTATCTGGAGAAGAAAAATATTCCTCTTTATCGGACAGATTTTTCAGGCACGCTTCAGGCCCAGTATTCTGAACAGGGCTGGCAGATCAAGCATTGGGAGCGGGGTCTTTTCCGTTGACAGTCTCCTCTGGAATCTGTTAATTAATACTTTTATTATAGGAGGATTATTATTCCAGTCCAATCAAGCATCCTAATTATTGACGATGAACTTTTTTTCCGTAAGCTCTACAGCGATTTGCTATTGGAAGAGGGTTATCAGGTCGATGTCTGTGACAATGGTGATGATGCAATATTGTTGTTGCAACAGCGCTCAATTGATCTGGTATTGACCGATATGGTGATGCCGGGGACGGATGGCTTGGAAGTTCTGCGTGTGGCCAAAGCTCTACCAAATCCTCCAGAGGTTATTCTGATGACTGGGCATGCCAGTCTGGAATCAGCTATTGATGCCCTGAAGAATGGTGCTCATGATTATCTGGTTAAGCCGTTTGATCCTGAGGAATTGAAACATCTGGTGCGCAACTGTCTGGCTCAGCGCAATCTTCTGACAGAAAATGATCAACTGCAGCGGCAGATTCATCTTTTTCAAGCAGGACAGTCCTTGTCCTCTTTGATCGACCTGGAACGACTTATTTCTCAGTCTCTGGTTGCTTTGTTACATGAAATGGGCGCCACTGTTGGCTGTACTTTCACCATGAAATCCGGTGTTATCCCTGCTCTGGCCGAAACAAAAAAGCTGCCAGCTGAAATTGCTGAACAGTTGATTGATATTTTGCTGCCGCAGTTGGATGGACAAGTTGGTCTCTGTCAGCCTACGGGAGAGGTTGCTTCTCAACTGCTTAAGTTGCGGCAACAGCAGGAGCAGATCTGGATGTTGCCGTTACGTGATGGTGATGTTATCAAGGGAGGGATTATCGTTTGTGGTGTGGCTGGTAATTTATCTGAACGGGTCCCTTTAGCTGATTTGCGCTATCTGTGTGAACAGGTGACCCTTGGCTTTGCCAATGCTTGTCGTTATCAGGATGCTCAAGAACTGATGTATACTGATGATTTGACCGGATTGTATAATCACCGCTATATGCAGATTTCATTGAGCCGTGAAATCCGGCGTTCACAACGGTATGGATTAAGGTTCTCCCTGTTATTTCTTGATCTGGATCGTTTCAAAGAGATCAATGATAGTTATGGACACTTAGCAGGAAGTGCGGCACTTCAGGAAGTTGGACATCTGTTAGCTGATTGTGTCCGGGATGTCGATACGCTATTTCGTTTTGGTGGAGATGAGTTTGCTGCCATATTGGTCGAGACAGATGATCGTACTGCGCGAATTGTTGCTGAGAGAATTCGTCAGGTGATTGAATCGCACACTTTTCTTCAAGAGCAAGGAACCCCGAGTTATTTGACCGTTACCTCAGGATTTTCAACTTTTCCGACCGATGCGACTGAAAAGAAAGAGCTATTGGACTTAGCTGATCAGGCAATGTATGCCGGTAAGGTGACCCGGAATGTTATTTGTGGAGTGATAGATCTTCCACCAGAAGATGGATAAACTGTAAGCTCCCTTTTTGCCAACCTGATTTCAATCAATCTCCGAAGATAAACCACTGACAAAGAATCTGAAACAAATTGGAAAATATTGCTTAACCCCCTTTCAGATCAACACAAAATAGGGTATCTTCTCTCGTCTGCGTAACCCTCGTTAATCTTGAATCCATTGCAATAATAAAAAAAGGCGAAGTTTTGAGTGTAACTGCAATTAAAGGGATGAATGATGTTTTGCCCGGGGAGGTGGAAACCTGGCAGTTTTTGGAACAGAGTGCTCGTGACGTTTTTGGACTCTATGGTTTTTCTGAAATCAGAACTCCAATAGCAGAAAAGACAGAACTCTTCTGCCGTTCTATTGGTGAAACCACCGATATTGTTGAAAAGGAAATGTACACTTTCAGCGATAAGAGCGAGAACTCTTTGACCTTACGTCCCGAAGGGACCGCCCCGGTGATGCGTTCCTTTATTCAAAATCGTTTATATACCCTTGATCCGATTTCCAAACTTTACTATATGGGGCCGATGTTTCGTTATGAGCGTCCACAAAAAGGGCGCTATCGCCAGTTCCATCAGATCGGGGTTGAAGTTGTCGGGGTCGAAGATGCAAAAATTGATGCCCAGGTTCTGGCTATGCTGCATCAATATTTTGTCCGAATCGGGATTGAATCAGTCTCTTTGCAGATTAATTCCCTTGGTTGTCCAGAGTGTCGCCCCCTCTATCGAAAGGAATTGATTTCTTACCTTGAATCTCGATTGAATCTTCTGTGTGCAGAATGTCAACGCCGCTACCAAGTCAATCCATTGCGGGTTCTGGATTGTAAAGCGGCAGGATGTCAGACTGCGACTGTTGATGCTCCCTCGGTTCTTGATCATCTCTGTTCCCCCTGTAACGAACACTTTTCTCAGGTCAAAGAGTATCTGAACAGTTTGAAAATTCCGTTTGTCGTCAATTCACGGATGGTGCGTGGGCTTGATTATTATGTACGGACGACCTTTGAGCTAGTGACTGACCAGCTTGGGGCGCAGAATGCTGTTGCTGCCGGTGGGCGTTATGATGGGTTGGTGGAAAGCCTTGGTGGCCCGGCATTGCCAGGAATTGGTTTTGCCATTGGGCTTGAGCGGTTGGTGCTGATGAAGGGTGAGCAGCGGATCAGTTCTCCATCACCACAATTGTTTATTGCGTCCATCGGGGTAGAGGCCGCTGAGCGGGCATTTGTCCTGATGTCACAGTTGCAGGTTGCAGGTGTCCGTGTTGAAATGGACTATTTGGGGAAGAGTCTGAAAGCACAGATGCGTCGGGCAAATAAATTGAATGCTGCTTTTACTCTTATCCTGGGCGAAGAAGAGCTTGGGACCGGACAGGCACAACTTAAAAATATGTCTGATAGTACTCAATCTATGGTTGATTTAGCTACTTTGGTTGAAGATTTTGTAAAAAAACAGGTCTAGATTGTCACTTCTTCTTGACCTGTGATGATGGCGGTTTATATAATTCTCGATTGCCTATAAAATTATCAGGGTTTAATCGCCCATTTTGGAGGACTTTGTGTCGAACGATAAACTTGGAAATCTGGTAAGAACCCACCGTTGCGGTGATTTGACTGCGGAGCAAATTGGTCAGGACATTTGTGTCATGGGTTGGGTACAAAGGCGGCGTGATCATGGTGGTCTGATTTTTATCGACCTGCGTGACCGTGAGGGGATTGTCCAGCTGGCTCTTGATCCTGATCGTGATTTTGCTTCACATCAGAAGGGGGAACAGGTTCGCAATGAGTATGTGCTGGCTGCACGCGGGAAAGTGTCACCGCGCCCTGAAGGGACAGTCAACCCAAAGA
This sequence comes from Desulfuromusa sp., assembly GCA_023145655.1. Classification (GTDB taxonomy): domain Bacteria; phylum Desulfobacterota; class Desulfuromonadia; order Desulfuromonadales; family Geopsychrobacteraceae; genus Desulfuromusa. The sequence continues at coordinate 14,234 of JAGLDI010000026.1, forward strand.
TGAAAACGGGTGAAGTTGAGATTGAAATCAGTGAGTTGCTGATTTTGAATCGTTCTGAAACTCCCCCCTTCATGCTCGATGAATTTACCGAGGTTGCTGAAAATATTCGCCTAAAATATCGCTACCTCGATTTACGTCGTCCGGCACTGCAGAAAAATATGATGATGCGTCATCTGGTTGCCAAAACGGTGCGTAACTATTTTGATCAACAGGGGTTTATTGAAATTGAGACACCCGTTCTAACCAAAAGTACTCCGGAAGGGGCCAGAGATTATCTGGTTCCCAGTCGGGTCAACACCGGGAATTTTTACGCCTTGCCGCAGTCGCCACAGTTATTTAAACAGTTGCTGATGGTCTCCGGTTTTGATCGATATTTCCAGATCGTCAAATGTTTCCGCGATGAAGATCTGCGGGCAGATCGTCAACCTGAGTTTACCCAGCTCGATTGTGAAATGAGTTTTGTTAATCGCAATCAGGTGATGGATATCATGGAGGGGATGATTGCCGAGGTTTTTAAAGCAGCTCTGGGAGTTGAGTTGTCTTTACCGATGCCCCGTTTAACTTATGCTGAAGCGTTGGATCGCTTTGGTGTTGATAACCCTGATTTGCGCTTTGGCATGGAGTTGATTGATATCACTGCAGAGGTGGCTGATTCACAGTTTAAAGTTTTTGCCAGCGTGGCAGCCGATGGGGGACTGGTTAAAGCTCTTAACGTCAAGGGGGGTGCCACCTTCTCCCGTAAAGACTTGGATGGTTTCACTGATTTCGTTAAAATTTATGGTGCTAAAGGACTGGCATGGGTCAAAGTTAAGGAAGGAGAATGGCAGTCTCCAATTGCTAAATTCTTCACTGTGGATGAATTGTCGGTTCTCAATGAAAAGTTGGGTGCTGAAGTTGGTGATTTATTGCTGTTTATGGCTGATACTCCAGCGATTGCCAATGAAGCTCTGGGCCGATTACGTGGTCACTTGGGGCAAAAACTTGGTCTGGCCAGTAAGGATAATTATCAGTTTACCTGGGTCACTGACTTTCCATTGCTGGAATGGGATGGCGAACAGCGCCGCCATATGGCCGTTCATCATCCATTTACAGCCCCACTGGAAGAAGATATCCCACTACTTGACACCGATCCAGGCAAGGCTCGAGCTCAGGCCTATGATTTGGTATTGAATGGTTCTGAAATCGGTGGTGGCAGTATTCGTATCCATGATCAGTCGGTACAGTCCCGAATGTTTGAGCTGCTCGGAATTGGCGAGGAAGAAGCACAGGAGAAATTTGGATTCTTGCTTGATGCACTGATTTATGGGGCGCCACCACATGGTGGTATTGCCTTTGGCCTCGATCGATTGATGATGCTTTTGACCGGTTCAGATTCGATCCGTGACGTGATTGCATTTCCCAAAACCCAGAAAGCAACCTGTCTCCTCTCTGATGCCCCTAATCAGGTGGATGATAAACAATTGCAGGAGTTGGGCGTTCGCTTACGGAGCAAGTCGCAATAGACAGAGATTGTTGTTCTTAAATACAGTTTAAACATACTTTTTGTACTTAAAAAAACATAAGGTTGGTTGAACTGTCAGATGTGGATTATAATAAATGCAGATGTTTAAGTATCTGTTGTTGATAGCAACTCTTTTCTTTCTTTTGTCAGGTTGTGCGAAGCCCCCTGACAAAAGTTTAGATGATACCCGGGGTATTATTGCGCGTGCTTATGCCGCCGGAGCTGTTCAATATGCTCCCGGTGAGTATCAGCTGGCTAAAAGTGCGTTGCAAGCAGCTGAAACTCAGATTGAAAATAAACAGTATAAGAAGGCTTCACGGACACTGGAGTTGGCTCGACGTTACTCTGTAGAGGCCCTTAGACAAACCACCGAGCGTAAACAGCAACTTGCGCTAGAGCAACAGGAAATTGCTGAAGAAAAACGCTTGGCCGAATCTGCAAAACAGCGTGAGTTAAAGCGGCAGGCAGCACTGAAGAAACAGCAGGCAAAGAAGAACAAAATTACTAAACTTAAGCAGTCAAAGTCTGCTCCAGTTGCTACTGATAAAGTCCCACCAGTCGTTGTAAAGCTTGAACTGGTGGATACGGTTGAGGTCCAGGCTGGTGAAAACCTTGCAGTCATTGCTGCCAGGGCAGAAGTCTATATGGATCCCTTGCTCTGGCCACTTATTTACAAAGCGAATCGTGACCAGATTAAAGATCCCAAGGAAATTTTTTCTGGTCAAATACTGATGATTCCACGTGATAAATCTAAAGTGGAAGTTGAAGCTGCCCGTCAGGAAGCACAGACGTTAAACTTATTTCAGCCACTGAACTGAAAACCGTAAAACAAGGGTTAATTCTTAGCTGAAATTCTGCCAGGTGAGAGTGATTAAAAGTGTTTTCCCCGTTAATTAGTGGACAAATAATTCTACCCCTTGCCTTTCTCAATATTTTCTGCAAACAAAACACCAAAAAACAGCTATTTACGTTCGCTTTCTGATCGATTGGTAAAAATATACTTTAAAGCGCAAAGACTCTTGACACCCCCCTTGTGTTTGTATACTGTATACAACGCTAAATAGAGCTTATTTTTTGGAGTATAACGTAGTTATATCCTGACTGAAATGGTGATAAAGGATTAAATTCTAAGGAGAAAAAAATGGCATCTAAGATTATCTGGTCTGAAATTGATGAAGCACCTGCGTTGGCTACCTATGCATTTCTGCCGATTGTGCAGGCGTTCACAAAGGGAACCGACGTAGAAGTTGAAACGAAAGATATTTCTCTTTCCGGGCGCATTTTGGCAAACTTCCCTGAAAACCTGACCGAAGAGCAAAAGGTTGCTGACTATTTGTCTCAACTGGGTGATCTGGTAAAAACCCCTGAAGCCAATGTTATTAAACTTCCAAATATCAGTGCTTCGGTTCCACAGCTGCAAGAAGCAATCACTGAGCTGCAGGAAAAGGGCTACGATGTTCCTACTTATCCTGAAGAAGCAACCACTGATGCTGAAAAAGAGCTTCAGGTGCGTTATGCCAAGTGTCTTGGTTCTGCAGTTAACCCGGTTCTGCGTGAAGGCAACTCAGATCGTCGTGCTGCTGCTTCAGTTAAGGCCTTTGCTCAAAAGAACCCACATCGCATGATGCAAGACTGGCCAAAAGTTTCCCAGTGTCGTGTTGCCCATATGGATGGTGGTGACTTTTACGAGACGGAAAAATCGATCACCATGGATAAGGCTGACACTGCCACTATCCAGTTTGTCGATGGCGCAGGCAATGCAACTGTCCTAAAAGAGGGTTTGGCACTGCTTGAAGGTGAAATTCTCGATAGCTCAGTTATGAAAGTTGCTGCTCTGCGCGAGTTCTATACTGCCATCATCAAGGAAGCCAAAGAAAAGGGCGTTCTTCTTTCCCTCCACCTTAAAGCAACCATGATGAAGATCTCCGATCCGGTTATGTTCGGTCATGCCGTCTCGGTTTATTTTGCTGCTGCTCTGGATAAACATGCAGATATCCTTAAAGAGATTGGTGCTAACGTTAACTTGGGTCTCGGCGATGTTTTGTCGAAACTTGATAAGCTTCCAGCTGCCAAAAAAGCTGAAATTGAAGCAGATATCAATGCCTGCTACGCTGAAATGCCAGCACTGGCTATGGTTGATTCTCGCAAAAACATCACCAACCTGCACGTTCCCAATGATGTCATTGTTGACGCTTCGATGCCGAATGTTGTTCGTGACGGCGGCCGGATGTGGAATCTGCAAGATGAGCTTCAGGATACCATCGCTATGGTTCCTGATCGTTGTTATGCAACCATGTATCGTGAAATTGTTGAAGATGCCAAGAAAAATGGTCAGTTCAATCCAGCGACCATGGGCAGTGTTGCCAACGTTGGTTTGATGGCACAAAAAGCTGAAGAGTACGGTTCTCACGATAAAACTTTCTTTGCTCCTTCGGCGGGTAAGTTCCAGGTTCTTAATGGTGCTGGCGAAGTTATGCTAGAGCAACCAGTGAGTACCGGCGATATCTTCCGTTCCAGTCAGGCTAAAGATATTCCAATCAAAGACTGGGTCAAGCTTGCTGTTAATCGCGCCAAAGCTTCCGGTGAGCCATGTATCTTCTGGCTTGACGGGAACCGTGGTCACGATACTGAGATCATCAAGAAAGTTAACAAGTACCTGCCCGAGTTCGATACCGCCGGTCTGGACATCCGTATTATGACCCCGGTTGATGCCATGAATTTCTCTCTTGAGCGTGTACGCAAGGGTGAGAACACAATTTCGGTTACTGGTAACGTCCTCCGGGATTACCTGACCGACCTCTTCCCAATTCTTGAGCTCGGTACCAGTGCCCGGATGCTTTCTATCGTTCCATTGTTAGCTGGTGGTGGACTGTTTGAGACCGGAGCCGGTGGTTCTGCTCCTAAACACGTTTCCCAGTTTCTCAAAGAGGGTCACATCCGCTGGGATTCCCTCGGTGAGTTCTGCGCTTTGGTTCCATCGTTGGAGCTGTGTGCGACCAATGACAATAACCCGAAGGCTGCTATTCTGGCTGAGACACTGGATGCCGGTATCAGTGGCTACCTAGAGAACCAAAAACTGCCTTCTCGTAAGGTAAAAGAGATCGATAACCGTGGTGGCAGCTTCTATCTTGCACTGTATTGGGCTCAGGCCCTCGCTGCTCAGGATAAAGACGCAGCAATGAAGGGACGTTTTGCTAAGGTTGCTGCTGATCTTGAGGCAAATGCTGCCAAAATTGATGCAGAGATGATCGATTGTCAGGGTTCCCCGGTTGATCTTGGTGGTTACTTCAAGG
>JAGLDI010000027.1 GCA_023145655.1 Desulfuromusa sp.
ATAAAACCTTTTTCAAAATCGGTATGGATCACCCCAGCAGCTTGGGGTGCCAACATCCCATCAGAAACCGTCCAGGCACGGACCTCTTTTGGACCGGCGGTAAAATAGGTGATCAAACCAAGCAATTGGTAGCCGGCGTGAATGGTCCGCTCAAGACCTGCTTCTTCCAACCCCAGTTCCTGCAAAAACTCCTGTTTCTCTGCGCTTTCCAGTTCCGCAATTTCTGCCTCAATCTTACCACAGATAGTGACCACCTCAGCCCCTTCTGACAATGCATGGTCTTGTACTTTTTGAACAAATGGATGGGCCCCTTCAAGGTCATCCTCAGCCACATTGGTAACATAGAGAACCGGTTTCATGGTGATCAGGTAAATCTCAGAAATCAGGCGGCGCTCTTCCGCAGCAAGGATTACCGATCGGGCTGGCAAACCATCATTCAAGGCGGTTGCCAATTTTTCCAGAACTTGAAGCTCGGCCTGTAACTGTTTATCGCCGCTTTTAGCTTGTTTCTTACCACGGAGAATCCGCTTATCAATGCTATCAAGATCGGCAAGATTCAACTCGGTCTGAATCACATCAATATCACGAAGGGGATCAATACTTCCATCGATATGGACAACATTTTCATCCTCAAAACAACGAACAATATGGGCAATGGCATCCACCTGGCGGATATGACCGAGAAACTGGTTTCCCAATCCCTCGCCCTGACTGGCACCACGAACCAACCCGGCAATATCAACAAATTCCATGACTGTTGGAACAATATCCTGAGGATTGACAATTTTTGCCAATGCAGCCAAGCGTTGATCTGGAACGGCAACAACTCCGACATTGGGTTCTATAGTACAAAAAGGGTAGTTAGCTGATTCAGCACCCGCTGAGGTAATTGCATTAAATATTGTCGATTTTCCCACATTCGGCAGCCCGACAATGCCACACTTGAATCCCATAAATTTTTCCTGTAAAAATAAAGATAGCCGGAGCATAAGCCCCGGCTATCTGGTCAATCAGTAAATTCTGGGGACAGGTACTCGATACGTCTCCCCAGAATTCAAACACACACTATGTTTATCAAACCAACAATGGAGCAATGACCAATGCAACAACACTCATCAGCTTGATGAGAATATTCATAGCTGGTCCAGAAGTATCCTTGAAGGGGTCACCGACAGTATCGCCAATAACAGCAGCAGCATGAGCATCACTACCTTTACCTTCACCTTCGAGCTGACCACTCTCAATATATTTCTTTGCATTATCCCAGGCACCGCCACCATTGGACATCATCAGTGCCAGCAGGACACCGCACACGGTTGCACCGGCAAGCATGCCACCCAAAGCTTCCTTACCCAAAAGAAAACCGATCAAAACTGGGGCAGCAACTGCGATAACACCGGGGAGGATCATCTCTCTTAAAGCAGCTTTAGCAGAGATATCTACACAGCGTTGAGAGTCGGGCTTAACGCCCTCCTTACCTTCGAGCAGACCTGGAGTTTCACGGAACTGACGGCGAATCTCATCGACCATCGCCCCGGCAGCCCGGCCAACACTAGTCATCGTTAATGCCCCCATAAAGAATGGCAGAGCACCACCGATCAACAAGCCAATAACAACCATCGGGTTGATCAGATTGATTACCTCAAGACCAACTGTCGTTGCATAAGCAGAGAATAGAGCCAACGCAGTTAAAGCAGCTGAACCAATGGCAAACCCTTTACCGATTGCAGCAGTAGTATTGCCGATTGCATCCAGACCATCAGTGATCTTCCGGACATCAGGTCCCAGGCCGGCCATTTCGGAGATACCACCAGCATTATCAGCAATCGGACCATATGCATCAACCGTCATAGTGACGCCAACTGTTGCTAACATTCCAACTGCTGCGATTCCGATACCGTAGAGACCGGCAAAGTAATTTGCAGTGAAAATACTGATACAGATAATGACAATTGGCAGAGCGGTCGATTCAAGACCTACAGCTAATCCATGAATAATGTTAGTCGCAGGACCGGTTTTACTGGCCTCGGCAATCCGGGTCACTGGAGCCTTTGCAGTATAGTACTCGGTAATCTGGCCTATTGCGATACCCGCCAGAGTACCCGCCAGAATCGCCCAGAATATCCCGGTATTAAGACCGACAACCTGAATGTAGATAAAAGCAGCAACCAGAAAACCGCCAGCGGCAACAAAGGTTGTATAGTGTAAAGCCTTGGCTGGATCCATCCCTTTGAGGACTCTCATTGAGCCGATTCCCAAGAAGGAGAAAAGCAATCCAATCATCGCCAGAGCTAACGGTAGCAACATCGCACTGGCTTGAACACCAGTACCTACACCCAATTTAGCCAACAATGCTGGGCTGGCAGCAGCAGCAATTGCCATTGTCGCGATAATAGAACCAACATACGATTCAAAAATGTCGGCACCCATTCCCGCCGTATCACCGACACAATCACCAACATTATCAGCAATGACACCAGGGTTACGTGGATCATCCTCAGGAATGCCGGCCTCAACCTTACCAACCAGGTCGGCACCAACATCGGCAGCTTTGGTATAGATACCACCACCGACACGGGCAAACAGGGCGATGGAGGAAGCACCCATGGCAAAACCAGTAATGTATTTAGAAGTTTCTGGACTACCACCAAAGAAAATATAAGCAATACCAACACCAACCAGACCCAAGGATGCAACTGCCAATCCCATAACGGCACCGCCGTTAAAAGAGACTTCCAACGCTTTAGCCTGCCCATGTGCACGAGCAGCTTCACAAGTTCTAACATTGGCTCGGGTTGCTGCTTTCATGCCGATAAAACCGCAAGTCATGGAACAGGCAGCACCACCAAGAAAAGCCAGTGCTGTCTGAATGTTCATGGCGACCGCAATCAGAATGAATACGACAACAATAAAGATGGCCAGCACCCGATACTCACGACCGAGAAAAGCCATGGCTCCGTTGTGGATATCATCAGAAATCTCACGCATCTTCTCATTACCGACCGGCTGTGCTTTAACCATGTTGTAGAGCACAATCGCGATCACAAATCCGACTATTCCTAGAATAGGAGCCCACATTTGCAGTTGCATTCGTTCTTCACCTCTCTGTGTGTGTTAGTATTAATCTAGCAGATTGTAGTTATTGAATAAATTCATTGCCTCAGTTGCCCCGCTTGATAATATTTTTTCAACCGCGTCAGCAGCAGTATCAAGTAACTGAGGAAGTAACTTTTGTTCATTTGTAGAAAACCGACTCAGAACATGCCCTGTCACATTGCCATGTTCCGGTCGTCCAATACCGACACGCAACCGAACAAAATTATTGCAGCCCAGAACAGCGATAATATCCCGCAAGCCGTTATGACCACCATGGCCACCATCAGCCTTGACCCGTAAACGGCCAAAGGGGAGATCCAGATCATCATAAATCACAATCAAATCCCCCGGTTCAATTCTGAGGGATTGATAAGCGGCATTCACGCTGGAACCACTGCAATTCATAAAGGCTTGAGGCAGGAGAACAGTTGTTTCACAGCCTCCCACCCGACCAACCCCATAGATGCCCTGGTAACCTTTTTTTTTCAGTACAACCCGGTGAGACCGAGCAACCTGCTCAGCCACCATGAATCCAATATTATGTCGAGTTGCTGAGTATTTATCGCCAGGGTTTCCCAACCCAACCAATAGTTTCACCCTAAATCCAGTTGTAAAGGTTATTCAGCCGCAGCTTCGTCACCTTCGGCAACATCCTCACCTTCAACTTCACCTTCAACTGCCTCCAACTCGTCCTCATCAACAACTTCAACCTCTTCTTTAATAATACTCAAGGTGATCACGGTGAAGTTAACATCATGGACCAGTTCAACCCCAGCAGGGGCCGTGACTTCTTCAATATGGATCGTGTCACCAATCTCAAGTGCAGTGACATCAATATCGACTGATTGTGGAACCTCTGTTGGTAGACAAAGAACCTCCAACTCATTCCGGACCAGCTGCAGAGAACCACCCTCTGCCTGCCCGACAGCAGTCCCGATAACATTGATCGGTACCATGAATGTAGATTTTTCCTTGAGATTGATCGCATAAAAATCAGCACTGATCATATCACGGCGGATTGGATGAACATTTGCCTCCTTCAGGATAACAACCTTGCCATCAAGCCCCGCGGCACCTTTCAAAGTAATCAGAGTATTCAATCCAGTTTCACCAGAAACAGCATTTTCAAGCTCCTTCGGGTTTACAGTAATTGTTATTGTTTCAAACCCCTTACCATAAACAACCGCTGGCAATCTTCCTGCTGCTCTTAACTTGCGGGCAACACCTTTACCGCTTTTTTCACGAATATCAACATTCAGTTCTACTTGAGCCATCTATCTGTCCTCCATCATTAAGGAAACTAATTCCGTTTATACAAAAAGTGAGCTGACCGATTCAGCATTATGGGTGCGGCGGATTGCCTCCGCCAGCAAATGACTAACCGACAAGCGATGCAAAGTATCACACTGAGCTAGTTTTTCCTGAGAGTGAATTGTATCGGTAATAAAAACTTTTTTCAGAGGGCTCTCAGTAATTCGTTCCAGAGCAGGACCGGAAAGCACACCATGGGTTGCACAGGCGTAAACATCAGCGGCACCCTGTTCCTGCAAAGCAGAAGCTGCCGCACAAAGGGTTCCTGCGGTATCAATCATGTCATCAATAATGACACAATTTTTCCCCTTCACATCACCAATAATATGCATCACCTCGGCAACATTTGGACCACTACGCCGTTTATCAATAATTGCCAGACCGGCGTGAAGTCGCTTAGCAAATGCCCGAGCACGTTCAGTTCCTCCAGCATCAGGGGAGACGATTATCAAATCAGAAAAGTTTTGCTGCCGGATTTCACCAAGCATGACCGGGGCTGCGTAAAGATGATCTACGGGAATATCAAAAAATCCCTGAATTTGCCCGGCATGGAGATCCATGGTCAAAAGCCGATCAATCCCAGCAACAGACATCATATCAGCAACCAGTTTTGCGGTGATAGGAGCCCTTGGAGCCACTTTGCGATCCTGTCTCGCATAACCAAAGTAAGGAACAACTGCATTGATCCGTGCAGCAGATGCCCGTTTTAAAGCATCAACCATTACCAGCAGTTCCATCAGATTATGATTAGCGGGCGAAGATGTTGATTGAATAACATAAACATCTCGACCGCGGACATTCTCACCAATCTCTACCAGAATCTCACCATCTGAAAAAGTTCTGACCTTAGCATTCCCGGTGGTGACATTCAGATGCTGACAAATATCATTGGCGAGTGGCTGATTAGAATTACCAGCAAAAATCTTAATCATCCCCACAGGTCATCTACCTTTTCTGGCTGGAAGAACGCAAAATGGTTGAATTATGCCAGCTGCAAAATTCAACCAACCCGGACTGAAATTTTTATTCGCTAACTACAATAAAATGGCTGGGGCACCAGGGATCGAACCTGGGAATGCCGGAATCAAAATCCGGTGCCTTACCGCTTGGCCATGCCCCATTAAACTTTCAAAAATCATCAAAAACAAATATTAGATAGTAAACCGGCAGCTTTTACCCAAGTTGGTTTCTACTGTCAACCTAAAATTTTCTGGCCAATCAAATCGGGTGAACTGGATATATCCACCAATCCGTCTCAGCAGTCAGCTCTTCAGCCGCCTTATTCGCCGCTGTAAAATCTGTAAAAACCCCAAAAACTGTAGCTCCGCTGCCAGACATCAAAGCACCTAGGGCTCCCAGATCAAGCAACTTCTGCTTAATTTCTACTATAAGTGGAAACTGTTGCAGAGTCACCGACTCAAGATCATTGTGCAATGCGGCACAAAGGTCATCTCTTGTCACAACAGAAAACCTTGGAAGGTTAGCCAGTTCACCCCCTTTTGTCAACTGTAATCTTCGGTAAACATCGGCGGTAGAAACAGCTATTCCTGGATTAATTAACAGATAAGCAA
>JAGLDI010000028.1 GCA_023145655.1 Desulfuromusa sp.
TTGCCGTATTTACGCCGCTGTTGTGCCCCTGAAAGAAACAACTGCTGTTGTGCCCGGGTGATACCGACGTAACAGAGGCGACGTTCCTCATCGATATCAAAAGTTTCGTAGATCGACTTTTTGTGGGGTAAAAACCCCTCCTCCAGTCCGGTCAGAAAAACCACCGGAAACTCCAGCCCCTTACTTGAATGTAAACTCATCAGGGTTACGGCATCAAGAGCCAGTTTGCTCTCTTTGTCGTTTTTTCCCAGAGCATCATCAAATAATGAAATCCGCTCGAGAAATCCGGCAAGATCGGGTTGAACGGTTCGCTCCAGATAGGTCGCCATACTGCTCAATAATTCATCCTGATTGGCAACTCTCCTCTGGGCAAGCTGTGGATTTTTCTCCTGACGATAGATTTCAGCGGCCAGTTTCAGCTCAGTGAACATTTCCAGTAATGTTTCCTGCAATCGTAGCGGCTGTTTGAAGCGCTTTTGATAGCGCTGGATCAGTTCAACAAAGTGACCGCAAGCGGTGGCGGTGCGATCATTGATCTCTGAGACTTGATTGACCTGCTGTAACACTTTCCACAGGGAAATCTTTTGATTGGCAGAATAGCGGATGATTCGATCGATACTTCCGGTACCGATACCGCGCTTGGGATAATTAAGGATCCGCAGGAGATTTACTTCATCAACCGGGTTCTGAATCACTTTCAGATAGGCGATGACATCTTTAATCTCTTTGCGATCAAAAAACTGTTGTCCGCCGATAAGAACATAAGGGATGTTTGTATAGCGCAACTGCTCCTCAAAGGCTCGTGACTGGCTGTTGGTCCGGTAGAGAATAGCAAAGTCTCCGTAGGCAAGTTTACTCCGATATCTCTCAGCGTGAATCAACTCCATCACCTGTCGAGCTTCGTCTTCACCATCTTCACAGAGGCTGTATTCAATTTTACTACCGGCACCAGAGTCGGTCCAGAGCGCTTTTTCTTTGCGTTGTTGGTTGTTTTTTATCACGGCATTGGCGGCGGCAAGAATATTTCCAGTTGAGCGATAATTCTGCTCCAGTTTGATCACTTTGGTGTCGGGAAAATCTACTTCAAAATCGAGAATATTGGCAACATCAGCACCACGAAAAGCATAGATCGATTGATCATCATCACCAACCACACAGAGATTACCATGGTGCTTTGTCAATAGTTTTAATAAACGATATTGAACCGGGTTGGTATCCTGATATTCATCAACCATCTGATACTGAAAGCGTTGACAGTAATAGTTCTGCAGCTCAGGGTACTGCTGCAGCAGTTGGACGGAAAACAGCAACAGATCATCAAAATCAACCGCATTGAAAGCTTTCAGTGCCTGTTGATAACGGGGGTAGATTGTTGCGACCAATAAAGAGATCGGATCGCGGTTACTGGGTTGGTACTGATCTGTCGAAATTAGATGGTTTTTGGCAGAGCTGATCCGCCACAGCACCTGGTCGGCATCAGCGGCGCTGTTTTTTGTGCCAAGATCGCGCAACAGATCACGGATCAGCCGTTGCTGGTCTGCGGTGGGGTAGATGGAAAAATTTTTCTTGAAGCCGAGGCGCTCAATGTTGGCTTTGAGAATCCTGACCCCAAGAGAGTGAAATGTCGCAATTGTCATCCCTTTTGTTGTCCGGCTTCCAACCATTTCCTGGACCCGTTCACGCATCTCTTTTGCCGCCTTATTGGTGAAGGTGACGGCAAGAATCTGCTCCGCTCCGACCCCCTGCTGAAGCAGATGGACGATCCGGCAGGTGATGACTCGGGTTTTTCCTGACCCTGCTCCGGCTAAGAGAAGCAAGGGGCCATTTTTATGGATAACGGCTTCACGCTGTTGTGGATTGAGGGTACTGAGATCGAACATTTATCTATTTATTCACATTCTGTTATCTGTTGTTGATTAAAGCAAAGAGTTCTGCTACTTTCCGCGCCATGTTTCGATTGGTGATTTTACTTATTAGTATTATTTGGGCATCATTAATGCTGATCTCCTGGAGTGGGGTAACCCCACCTGTGGAGAGTGCAGATATTGTGGTGTCCAGTTCTACCCGTTCCTGAGGCATTTCTTGCCTGCGGCAGCTCCAGTACCCGGAGCGTACGCCGATTCTTCATTTTTCCCCTTTTGATTTGTTAGCCCGTATTCCTTATATACTTATCCCCCTGTTTTGAGCCGCGTCGTTCCAATTCTGCATCAATGGCATTGAGAACTTCCCACTTATTCATTGACCAGATGGGTGCCAATAAAATATCTCGTGGTCCGTCACCGGTGAGTCGGTGGATCAAGGTTTCGGGTGGTAACCGTTCAATAAAATCGACCACCAGTTCAACGTAATCCCCCATCTCCAGCATCGGTACGCGCCCCTGTTTATACAATTCTCCGAGGTGAGTTCCGTCAAGGACATGCAGCAAGTGGAGTTTAATTCCGTCCACCTGCAAGCGTGCGACTTCATCAGCCGTTGCCATAATATCTTCACGGCTTTCACCGGGAAGGCCGAGAATGACATGGGCACAGATTCTCAAGTCACGTTGTTTCGCCCGTTGGTAAGCATCGAGAAAACAGGCATAATCATGGCCCCGCTGAAGATAGTCTAGGGTTCGATCATGGATACTCTGCAACCCCAGTTCAAGCCAGAAATCAGTTTTTTGGTGATATTCTCCCAACAGATCCATGACCGGTTCCGGAACGCAATCGGGGCGGGTGCCAACGGCGAGACCGACAACATCTTCGACCGCCAGAGCCTGGTCGTAACAGTCACGCAGGTGGGGAACCGGGGCAAAGGTATTGGAAAAGGGTTGAAAATAGGCAATAAACCACTTGGCGCGATATTTTCTCCGCATCAATTCTTTAGCCCGTTCTACCTGGGTGGCAATCGATTCGCTCCGCTCGATTCCGACAGCACCGGAACCACCGGGATCGCAGAAAATACAGCCGTGAGAACCACGCCCTCCCTGGCGGTTCGGACAGCCAAAACCGGCATCAATAGAAATTTTATGGACTCTGCCACCAAAGTGTTGTTTCAAATGGGTGGAGTAGAGATTAAAAGCTTTTGTCCGCATGGGCGGGACTATGCCAGTTGCTGAGTGGCAGGGCAAGTGCCTTATTTCGGGAAGGTGAGTAACTGAGAAAAATTGTTATAATTTTACCCCTGACCGAGAACTTCCGGTTATAATGATACTTTGAGTTCATTATCTCCGTTTGCTGAACAGACTGAAAAACCGGTTGAAAAAAGGAAATTAAATGGCACCTTCTGCCACCGATTCTAAAGATCCGAAAACTCTTAAAATCTGCATCCTCTGGCATATGCACCAACCCGATTACCGTGATCCAATCAGTGGCCAGACCCTGCTCCCCTGGACCTGGTTGCATGGAGTGAAAGATTACGGCGAGATGTTGGAAACCATTGTCGAGACCGATGCCCGGGTCACGGTTAACCTGGTCCCCTCTCTGCTGGAACAACTGGAGCGTTATGCCAATGGTGAAACTGAGGATCGTTGGTTGGCGTTGCTCTCCCGTAAGCCCGAAGAGTTGGTTGATGCAGAACGTCAATTTATGGTTGAACATTTCTTCTCGGTTAACGAAGAGACCCAGATCTTCGCTCATCCCCGCTATCATGAACTTTTCCTCCAGCGTGGCACTCAAGCACGCCCTGACATGGAGGGTTTTAATCAACAGGATCTGCTTGATTTACAGGTCTGGTTCCTCCTTGCCTGGACCGGTTCTCATCTGCGGAGAAAGTCCCCGCTGGTTGCCGAACTGTTACAGCAAGGGGGATCTTATCATGAAGATCAAAAACAACAATTGTTGAATTGCTGTCATGCTGAAGTGCAGCGAACACTCATGTTTCATCGCCAGCTGGAAGAGAGTGGGCAGATAGAAATATCGGTCACCCCCTATGCCCATCCGATTTTACCGTTGCTCTGTGACCTGCATACGGCACAGGACCCCAGCCCCGGACTGCCACTGCCCGCTGCTGAATTCCGTTATCCGGAAGATGCCCGTTTACAGGTGCGTGAAGGGTTGAGAACTGCCAACCGAATTTTCGGGCAGCGACAACGCGGAATGTGGCCGGCCGAGGGGGGTGTCAGTGAGGCTGCGGTTAAAATATTAGCCGAAGAGGGGGCGCTCTGGGCGGCGACCGATGAGGATATCCTGGCTCGAAGTCTTAGCGGTGGACTTACTGATCGCAGCAAACTTTATCAGCCGTATCAATATTGTGATCTCCCTCTGCTGTTTCGTGATCGTGAATTGTCGGATCGAATTGGTTTTCTCTATGCTGGTTGGGACGGGACAGATGCGGTCAACGACCTGTTGCAGCGTCTGCAGGGGATTTCCAAGCTGGCTCCTGGTGGAACTGTGGCCATAATTTTAGATGGTGAAAACTGCTGGGAACGCTATGCGGATAACGGCTATCCTTTTTTACGTGATTTTTACCTCGCTTTGCAACAGGCTCCCGGGTTGGAAATGACAACCGTTAAAGATGCCCTGCAGCAGAGTGAACCTGTTCCCTTGGATAGATTGGCTGCCGGTTCATGGATTCGTTCCGATTTTACCACCTGGGTGGGTCATGCAGAAGAAAATCTAGCTTGGGAACTTCTTCATCAGGCACGCAAGGAGACCTTTACCGATGAGGTTCGCACTGCACTTGATCACCCTGATGAGCCGCTGAGCGATCTTGTCCGTGGACTTCTGCGGGCCGAGGGGAGTGACTGGTTCTGGTGGTATGGTGATGAACATGCTTCAACCCAGGCTGCAATTTTTGATCGGCTGTTTCGTCGTCATCTCGAAGGGTTGTATCATGTACAGGGACTTTCTGCCCCAACTCAATTACACCATGCAATTAAACCCGTTTCTATCAAGCTGGCAGGGTTTGAACCGACGGCTTGTTTCTCCCCTGATATTGATGGGCTTATTGGGGATTATTTTGAGTGGTTAGCTGCCGGCTGTATTGAACTGTCTGTTGGTGGTGCAATGTATGCGAGTGGTGAAGGTTTGAAAAAACTTCACTATGGCTATGATCCTGACTATCTCTATTTCCGGGCTGATCAAGCAGAGATGATCAGCCGTCTGGGGGGGCAGAAAGGTGTATTTGAGATCCGTTTAACAGCGAAAGAGCTTTTCCATTTACGCTACAGTCTTGACGGCAAAGAATTTGGAATTTATCGTGCTGGAGAACTTTTGGAGAGAGGTCGGGCGGTGAGTGACCAGGTATTGGAAATGGCGGTGCCACTTAAAGTGTTACAGCTTCATCCCGGTGATATGGTCAGCTTGAGCTGCCATGTCTATAAAGATCAGCGTGAAAACGGACGTTGGCCAACGGAGGGGAGCGCCAGTTTCTGCTACCGGGGGGCGGTGTTGGAAGAAGAGAACTGGCTGGTGTGAATTTGAGTCATTGATTTGAAAGGATAAAAGCTTTGTCTGAACTACGCTGGGATCCATTGAAAAACAATTGGACCATTATGTCTCTGAATCAGGGTCGGCGACCACAGGACTTCTGGCTGCAGCACAAAACCCCTGCCGCACGATTTTGCCCCTTCTGCCGGGGACATGAAAGTAAAACCCCGGCAGAGGTTTACGCTCATCGTCCCGGCGGGAGTGCTCCAAATCAACCTGGCTGGCAGGTCAGGGTCATTCCCAACAAAGTTCCGGTACTGGGAATAGAAGGGGAACTTGATAATCAGGCGGAGGGTCTTTATGATCGGATGAATGGGATCGGTGCCCATGAGCTTATTATTGAAACCCCAGATCACGAAATCCAGCTGGCGGACTTGAGTATTGAACAGATCACCGAAGTCCTGAAAGCTTACCGGATGCGGATGCTGGATTTGCGTAACGATAGTCGGTTTCGCTATATTTTCATTTTTAAAAACTGTCGTATTGGAACCGCGGCGAACATCCTCCATTCACACTCGCAGTTAATTGCCGTCCCGTTGATTCCCCCGTTGGTGGCGACGGAACTGGACTGTTGCCGGGATCATTATCAGCGCAAAGAGCGCTGTCTGGTGTGTGACCTGATCAGACAGGAACGGGCAGAAAAAGAGCGGGTCGTCAGTGATGATGGAAATTTTCTCGTTTATGCCCCCTATGCATCCCGTTTTCCTTTTGAGTTGATGATCACTCCACTGGAACATCAGCACGATTTTGCCGCACAGACCGATCAGCAGCTGAAGCTGTTGGCTGTCACTCTCCGAGACGCTTTACAACGGATCAAAACCGTACTGAGAGATCCTCCCTACTCTTTGATTCTTCACAGTGCTCCACCAATGCATTCACGTTGGGGGCGACCCGATTATTGGGCCATGTTACCATTGAATTATCACTGGCATATTGAACTGGCCCCTAAGTTGACCCGGATGACCGGTTTTGAATGGGGCTCAGGGTTCCATATCAACCCGACGGCACCAGAAGAGGCGGCTGAATTTTTACGTGGTGCCGATTCCAGAAACCATTGAACTCTATAAAACTTTTGTGAAAAGTAACAAAATTATGGCAACTGAATTCTCAAAAGAGTATTACCCCCTGGGGGTACAATGCGGACGTAAGGTCTGGGACCGGGTGGAGTTGAACCAGCAGTTCAAGAAAGATCCGCTGCCCGAGCCAACTTATTTTCGCCATCTGCTGGCAAACTATCTCCGTCCGCTTGAAGACAAATCATTGAGCGCAGCTGAGTTAGAACTTCTGGCGACTCTCAATCAGGTTTTACGGCAGCTTGCTGATCAATTTCTCCAGAGCCGAAACTGTAAAATTCTAAAAAATAAGATCACCGTTTCCGGGGAATCAGTCGATTTTCCACGTCTGGAAGATACTTTTTATCAATTCAT
>JAGLDI010000029.1 GCA_023145655.1 Desulfuromusa sp.
CAACTCACTTCACAGACATGATTATCGTCTATCTGGCTGTTTTCGCTGACCTGAAGTATTACTTTATGAACGCTCTTCGTCGATATTAACGGGTTTGACAGGGATAGAATCACAGAGATCAACAACGCTGCCGCCGGTCAGTTGTTCAAGTTGGGACACAGTTACGGGCACAGCAGAATGGCTATTCCCGGCCGCAGCATAAACAACCGGGAACCTCAGCAGTGAGGAATCGATAAAAACAGGTAATTGCGGTGGAAGCAAAAAGGGGCAGACCCCTCCGGGCGTATAACCAGTGTGATTTAACACCTCATCTGCCTGGGGTAATTTCACTTTTCCAGACAGACCAGCGGCCTGTTTCAAACGAGAACTTTTCACTTTCATGTCGCCACAAGTCACAACCGCAACCGGTGCTCCACCGACCAGAAACAGCAGAGTTTTAGCAATTTCAGCAACACTGCAACCAACTGCGATAGCTGCTGCGGCAGCAGTTGCTGTTGGCTGGACATATTCCCATACTTCAATATGGTGTTTTTCCAGATAGGCTTTAACTTTATTAATGACCACCGAAATCAACCTTACTGCTCAGCGAGTAATTGTTTTGCTTCCTCAACCAGTTCAGGTTCCAGTCGGGGATCGTTAACAACCACTCGTAATATTTTCAATCCCTCCTTCAACCATTTTTTAGCCAGATAGGTCTGGGCAACCCGCAATTGCCAGCGCGGATCTTCCGGATCCTCCCGGCAGGCCGCATTGAACATATCAAGAATCTTATCCAGCTCCCGATTCTGCCGCAGCAAAAACTCGGCCAACGGAAGGGTTGCCCCACCGCCACGACCAGAAACAGGTAACATTTTTAAAATGTTTTCCGCGTCATCCAACTCCCCGATATGCTCCATCACCGAGGCGGCCAGCAGCAAAAACTTCTGGCTAAGATTTCCGGCAGCAAGCGCCTCCCGAGCATGTTCTGCAGCACTGGAAAAATTTTGTTGTTGAATGGCAAGAAAAGTTAATTGGGCATAACAGAACGCAGGATCAACCCCCTGGCTGAGAAAATTCCACAGTCGCTCTTCCACCTGAGGATAATCACCACCAGCAAGCAGAATCGGAACCAGAGCATCAATTGCCAATAATAACTGCGGGTTTTTCTCTAAGGCCTTTTCCAACGCCAGTTGGGCTGCCTCGAAATCACCACAACGAGCCCGGAGAGAGCCCAATTCAAACCAATAAAGATCATCCTGCTCAGTCTCATCCACCTGCTGCCAAAGGGGCAGAGCTCGTTCATCCTCCCCGGCATGAGCGAAGAAAAAAGCCTCTTTAAAAAGTTCACCTTTAGCAGAATAACGCTCAGCTAAATCAACAGGATAAGAAGTGAGAATCAGCTCTAACTGACTATCGGCATCACCCAAAAGAGCATCTTCAGCGTTCAACAGTTGGTGGGTTCGGGGGGAACAGGAATCACATGCAGCCAAGCGCTGATCCTCTGCTGAAGCAACCTCCGGGACCAATGGTTCGGCGGCAATCGCCTGCTCTATTTTATCACGCAACCCGGCACTGCAAACCTGCTCATGAGCTAAAGTTAAATGTTCAGCCGCTTGCTCAAAATGACCACAACGTTGCAGTCCCAACGCCTCATCCAGATTTAATTCTGCCAACCCATCGCCGGAAGCAATCCGCAGTTGTTCAACCTCAATAACCTCATCCTCACTAAGCGATTGAGAGGCCAGATCTTCAGCAAACACCCGGGCATCAGAAAAACGTTTCTGTTCAACCGCCTTGCGCAATCCGTCGACAGAACTACCACCCCCACCAAATAATTTTCCAAACAAACCCATAGAATATCTATCCTTAGAATAATGAATCAATTAACTCGAAATTAAGATCACTCTCAGCCAGTTGCTGGACCAGAGCAATTTTTTCTTCATCATCGGCCCCTATTTTAGCAACATCTTCCTGAATAGTGGTATAGAGATTCGCCATTGTCTCAGTTGTTCTCATATAGGGAATTTTTGCGTCATCAATCACCCGTTGCACAATTTCAGCCAGAGGAACCAGACCATTAATAATCAAGCCAGCTATTTTATTTTTAAATTCGGGGAGATGATAGAGTGTTGACAGCATGACCAGAACTTCATCACGACTGCTGGGAACAATCACCAGCGTCGATTCCTGCAGCAGGTCAACCACCCGCTGAGTTGAAGCTGCGCCAAGTTGAACATGATGGACAATTTGACTAGTTTGGCTGTTTTCAGCCTGAAGTTCAAGCTGTAACAAATCGGCCAGATACCTCAAAGTTGGATTTGCCAAAATTGGTGAATAGTTAAATCCACCGGAAACCTGAATATTGGTATTTTTAAACGCAAGCTGAAGATATTTCAAAGTGGCTTCCCGCTTATCCTTGAAAAGCTTATTTGGCAGAATCATCCGAACTTCAGCACCGGCCTCACGAAACAAGGCCAAATTCAGCTCTATGGCATCAATCACATTCCCGACCCCACCCCCGGCAACCATCAGGACTGGAGCATCAAGCTGCCGGGCCAATTTAGCATTGTTAAGCCCCACAACCGAACCGACACCGGTATGCCCGGCACCTTCAATAATTAAAAAATCACACTTTTTTTCCAGCGCAGCAGTGGCCCGGCAAATTGCGTCTAAATAATGCCGCGGATCCTCTTTTCCCTCTAAAACATCTCGAGTGGTATGAGAATCCAAAACCACCGGCGACATCAACTCAAGCTGGTCTTCCATTCCATAAACATGGGCAATTAAAGCCGCATCAACATCGACAAATTGTCCCAGGTAATTCGTTCGCTTAGGACCGAACGGTTTAATAAATCCAACCCGTTGATATTTTTTTCTGGCGAGATGGAGCAAGGACAAGCTGGTTGTTGTTTTACCGCAGTGTTGTCCCGTCGCAGCAATAAAGATTTTTTTACACATACACCCGCTCCTTTAATAACCGGGGAGAACCGACAGAAAGATCAGGACAAGGACACCTGTTGCCAAAAAAACCTTTTACCCGCGTTACTATAGCAAAAAAACAAAATAAACAAAAAACATCTATTCTATCCACTCCAGATAAAACCAAACTTGATCACACCACATGCTGCTTCAAAAAGATGGTGCTAGCCTTAAAATCAGAGATAAAGATCTGGCAACTCTCCTTTTTTATTCACCCCCTCCTCCTTCTGCCAATTATTAATCATCTCTGCCAGAGCTTCCCCACTCCATATCTCAGAAACACTCCCGTAAAGACTACGATCCAGAGCTTCCAGTTGCTCTCTTAGAGAAGGATCAGCATCCCTTAAAAATCTCTCGTAGACACCTGTCAACAACTCCGGGTAAAGAATACGACACCACTGGAGCAACATCTGGCGGGTCGCTTGGGGTTCATTTTTATGCGCAGACTGGATAACCAGATTTCGAGCCGCTTTTTCATCTGGTGGCACCACCCTCACCTTCACTTCCCTGTCTGGTTGAAAATGATGACGCCGAAACCATAGCAACACAGTCAGCAACCAACCAAGAGCCAGCCCAAGGCTCAACCACGGCCAGAAGCCAGATCGAGGTGGCACTGCAGAGGTTGACCCGTTCGTCGCAGCAACTGATTTGGTTAAAGACTCTTCTGTCACCACCGGTGGATTTTGTTCTGCAGCAGGGAGAACAACAGGGTAGGTCCCCACCGCAGCAGCAGTCGCGGCAGCAACATCAATAGAGATCTCATCCAGGTGGGCAGATTGCCACTTTCCGGCTGTCACATCCCACCAGTCAAGGTCAATTGCCGGGAGCTGATAATGACCCGGGCGCGTTGGAACCAGGGCAATTTTCTGTACCAATACCCCGGTTATTCCACCACGACTTAATTGATCTTCACGGTACGGTTGATCAGGATAACCCTTAAAGCCATCCGGAAGATGCAGCTGCAATATAGGTAACTGTGCCGATAACACCCCTCCAACAATCAAGCGTAATGTACGGGTGACCGGTTCCCCGACTACAAATTGTGGAATCTGCTGCTGCCAGTCATCCTGCAGCCTCAATGTGCTCGCGGGAATCCAGGGGCGTTGGTCAAGATCCATAGGGAGGGGAAGCACTTCAACTTGCAAGGGTTGCGTTTTACGCCGCACCCGCTGTCCCTGACGACCTAAAGGATCAAAACGGGTGGATCCATCGGCAACAGTTCCATCAAATTGTAACGCCGGAATGATCAAAGTACCGCTCCCCTGGGGGAAAATTGCATAGTTGCGCTCGATCACCTTATATATCTGGCCATTACGCCTGGCTTCATAGCTGTGCGCATCACCCAGTTTTTTGACAACTGCTGTAACCCCGCCGGGCTGAGGTTCAGTCAATTGACCACTGATCAGATCAATCCGCCGTAACAGCCGAATTTTAAGCAACAGTTGCTCCTGAGCCACAACTTGCTGCGGGGCTATATCGGCCTCAAGAAGCAGTGGAGAACTGTCTGTTTTTCCAGAACGGGGGCTGGATGCCACCTCAATTGGCAGTGGAATGGTACAGTCAGAGCCAAAACACACCGCCGGGATAATCACCGTTCCCGTTTTTTTGGGCATCAGGGTTAACTTATAAATGACCGAACGGCTGATGCTGCTGTTGATGATTTGCAACTGACTGCTCTGCGAGCGAGTCAGAATATCCCAATCCCGTTGCAGAGGAGAAAAATCGGGGTCCACGTCAGGGCGACCTGAAACCTTCAATTCCAATTGTAAACTCCCGCCTGCGGCAACCCGGTCCCGGTCAGCAACCGCTTGAACCGAAATAGCCAGTGCCGGATCAACCCAAAGCACAGAAAGGAGAATAAGAAAAGAGAATATACGCCACCGAGTTACCATGATCGATCCATTTCGGGTTGTTGACCGCGTTGCCGGTACTGATAAAGAAATTTGCGCCGCAACAGCCCGCCAGGGTCATCTGGAATCTGTTGCAACAACAACCTTGATTCGCGTTGTTCAGCCGTTTCAGGAATAGTATCTACAGAGTTGGGTACAGAGTCAGATTGTTTATCAGGGGACTCTTTCTCCCGATTTTGAACCCTTTCAGTTGATTGTTCAGTTGCTTTCTCTTCTTTTCCCGCCGAAGCCGACATAGAGGAATCATCATTTTGTGAGTTTTTATCTTTCCTGGCTGACTGATCTTGTTGTCCCCTGTTATTGGTATTTTTTTTCGCTTCAGAAGATGAAGCTTGCTGTTGATCTCCAGACTGAGCTCCTTTATCTTGAAAACCTTGGCTATCAGTAGATCTGTTGTGTTCATCTCCCTCCCGGGGTTTTTTATTATCCTGTTTATTTTGTTGGTTCTGTTTATTCTGCTGTTTTTGTTGCTGTTGCAGCGCCTGTTCAACCAGTTTTTTATTAAACTCTGTATCAATATCCCCCGGTGTCAACTTTAACGCTTGCTGATAAGCCTTAAGTGCCGCAGGAAGATCACCGCTCTTTGCTAGAGCGTTCCCTTGATTGTACCAGTCATCGGCACTTTGCGGTGCTTCAAGCTGCTGGGCAGCAGAAGTAAAGTCACCGCTCCGATAAAAAGCACTCGCCTTCCAACGCGGATCCCGAAACTGTTGCGCCGCCTCGGAGTAATTCTGCTCGGTAAAAGCTTGTGCAGCTTGTTGATCCGGGGTTTGCCAAAGTTCCGGCCAACTGAAGGCCTCAGCTGGTGGCGGTACCAGGAGCAAAAGAGGCAATACCAGCAACCAACCACGCCGGAAAGCGAATGCCGCAAGAACAAGTAATGGCCAGAGCAACCAGACTCCCTCTTCACGCCAGCGCTCCCCGACCGCAGCAGCGGTTTCACCGGACGGGTCAAGACAATGATCTTCAAGTCCGGCCAGTAAACTGTTCAGATCGGTATCATCGACACTCAGCTGTTGGTAGTTACCCCCTCCGGCAATCGCCAGCTGACGCAATCCGGCAGAATTCAACTTAGGCAACACCAGACTTCCCTGTCGATCCTTAAAAAAACCACCTCCAGGGAGGGGAATTGGAGCCCCAGCTGGGGTACCAACCCCGAGAACCGCCAACTCAAACCCCTTTTTTTTCAGCTGCCGGGCTGCATCAAGGTAATTTTCCGGCCGATCTTCATCGGTCACCAATAACAGCCGCCCCTGTTTCAATCCTGCCTGCTGTAACAAATTTTCCCCACGCTGGATAGCCCGAGCCGGGTTGCTCCCCTGAACCGGCATCAACCCGGGATCAAGGCTTTTCAACAGAGCTTCAATGGTGTGGTGATCCTCGGTCAGCGGAGTGACAGTAAATGCATCCGCGGCAAAAACAATCAGTGCGGT
This sequence comes from Desulfuromusa sp., assembly GCA_023145655.1. Lineage (GTDB taxonomy): Bacteria > Desulfobacterota > Desulfuromonadia > Desulfuromonadales > Geopsychrobacteraceae > Desulfuromusa. The sequence goes on from JAGLDI010000029.1 coordinate 6,302, forward strand.
CTGCCCCTCTTTCCGTTTGCGCAATAAATCTGCAATTTTGAGCTGGGCGCGCAAGAAACGGCTTGGTCGCAAATCGGCAACTTCCATCGAGCGAGAGAGGTCAAACAGGATGACTAATGCTGATTGCTGACGAAATAGGGGTTGGGGTTGACGTTTCCAGACCGGTCCAGCCAGAGCAAAAACCGTCAACAACATGCCGACAGAAAGTAACCAGAATGGCCAGTTAGCCCGTCGTACTGAGCGGCCAAGCAGGAGATGTGGCAGCAGTTCCGGATCACAAACCGCCTGCCAACTCCGACTTCGCAGCTGCCGGCGTGCCAACCAAAAAAGCAGCAGGAATGACGGCAGTAATGCGAGAAACCACTCTGGACGCAAAAAATGAAAATTATCCATTTTCCCTCCG
>JAGLDI010000003.1 GCA_023145655.1 Desulfuromusa sp.
TAAGCCGGTCGGTATATTCGAGCAGCTGGACATTGTCACACTGACTGATCAAAAGATCGTGAAATTCTCCGCCTACCTCAATAACCATTTTGTGGTTCATTTTTTTGGCATATTTTTCCATCTTTTCAACCAGATTTTCTAATTTCCCAATCTCTTCAGCAGAAAAGCGATTACAAGCACTCATCACTGCGTAACCTTCAAGGACTCCACGGGTCGTGTAACTGTCGATGATTTGTTTAGGAGAAAAAACCGGGATAAAATTACCGACCTGCGGGCGATAATCGACCAGCCCATTCATGATCATCTCTTTCATCGCCTCCCGAATCGGGGCCCGGCTAATACCCATCCGCTCAGCCAGCACAGTCTCTTTTAACTGGTCACCAGGATTCAGTTCATTATTCAGAAGTAGTTGATAAACGTAATCAACAACTTGATCTTTATAAGTTTTTTTTATAATTGTCACAATTCAACCAGCCCTTCTGTCTGTCTAATGTCGACATTAGACATCTGTTGAACGAAAGTCAAGAATAAAAGATGAAAAGCTTATTGAATGTCAGCATCGATAGAACCTGAGGTAGCACAAAACATGGGGAGACTTTGGTACAGAAACCCTTCCAATGTTCAAAAATGGAGACAACACAAATCAGATCAACCATACTGGTTATTTTCTCGCCAAATAATCTGATTGTTGATTGTTCAGAAGGGATTCTGGATAGAAACTCGGGGGATTTGGTTTAATAGTGTTCCGGGTGGGGGATCGTGACGCTCGACAACATCCACCCCATCTATCTGTTAAAATTGGAAAATAGGCTAATTATTACTCCTTGACTGGAATTTCAATCAAATTGGGCAAACCCGATGTGATTCCTGCTTGAATCGCTGCGGCAATATCCCCTGCCCGATCAACCCGACACGCCGCAACTCCCATTGACTTAGCCAATGCAAGATAATCAACAACCGGATCCACAATATCCATGGCAATAAATTTATTCTCTTGGGCTGAAGTGAAATGTGGTTGTGAGCGCATAAAGTTTTTAAGAACGTTGTATTCACAGTTATTTACCACAACAAAAGTCACCGGAAGCTTTTCGTGTGCAGCAGTCCACAAAGCCTGCGGGGAATAGAGTGCCGCGCCATCCCCGACGGGACAAACCACCGGTTCGCGGCCCAATCCAAGAGAATAACCAACGGCAGCAGGCATCCCCCACCCTAGTGCACCACCGCGCAAAAAAGAATATCGACGCGTTGTATTGCTGTTTAAAAACTTGCGCAGATGCACTGCCGTAACTACAGCTTCATCAACAATTGCTGTGTCTGGGCCGATACCTCTGGCCATCTCCTGAGCAGCAACAAGAGGATGGATGCCCTCCAGAGAAAACAATTTTTCTGTTTTTTGCGACAATTGTTCCCGCCGTGCTTTTTGCTTTTGCTCAGCATTTCTGAGTAAGTCAGCGTAGGCACCTGCGTTGTCCTGTAATCGCCTTGCCAGCAGTTCGTTCAAAATATTCAACGATTTTTGAATATCTCCTACCACCGAAAGCTTGGTTGGATAGCTTCGCCCAAGATCTCGCCCATCAACAGACAATTGAAATAGCTCACATTCTTCAGGCAAGGCGGAACCTTCAGAATACAGAATGGTAATAAATGATTTTCCTCCAAGGGCGAAAATACAGTCGAAATCTTTGATGACCTCATGAATTTCTGTCGCCTTCGTTGGCAGATTTCCTGCCCACAACGGATGGCTGGTCGGGTAAGGAAGATGGGCTGGCCAGGAGGATCCAAATACCGGAGCCCCCAGCATTTCGGCCAAAGTCACAACTTCGGGCGCTGCTTCATGATTTGATATTTCATCTCCAGCAACAATCAACATTTTTCCTGGAGCAATAGCAGCAAGTTCATCAGCCAGCAAATCAAGTGAGCCCGCTACCGGACGGCGGTCAACATTTGAACGTGGCGGTATTGGAATTGTGGTCATTTCTTCCATGACATCCATGGGCAAAGAAAGAAAAACTGGTCCCGATTGTGCTGCAGCACAATCTTCAAAAGCCCGTCTGATAAGAATCGGCAACTGTGCGGCGGAATGAACTTCTTGCGCCCACTTTACTGCCGGCATTGCAATCTGGGTCAGATCTCCAAACAGGAGAGGATCAGTGATGGAATGACGCGAATCCTGTTGCCCAGCGGTCACCACCAATGGCGTTCCAGAAACACTGGCATTCAATAAGTTGCCAAGGCCGTGGCCCAGACCTCCGGCGGTATGCAGATTAACAAAACCGGGACGTCCGGAAGCCTGTGCATAACCATCGGCCATAGCAACAACACTTGCTTCCTGCAAGCCCCAGATATATTTGACTGCCGAACTGTCAATCAAAGCATCAATAAAAGGAAGTTCTGTGGTTCCTGGATTACCGAAGACATACTCAACCCCTTCACTTTCAAGCAATTCCAGAAGCAGTTTCCCCCCTCTACGTGGCTCGATTTGAGTCATTTTAGTGATCGCACTTTGCACCATAATAGTTTCCTGTTCTCGTATATTTAAAAGTGACTGTTAAATGGCCCATGGGGAGGAACATGTGCTTTCTGCAAATATTGCTGAAACTCTTTCCGGGAAATCTCCTCAGCCCCCATACTGACAAGGTGCTCGGTCGTCTGTTGACAATCGAGCAGCTCGAATCCTTTTTGTCGTAAGTGCTCCATTAAATGCACCAACACTACTTTGGAAGCATTGGGACTGAGGCTAAACATCGATTCACCAAAAAAGCACCGACCGATACAGATGCCGTACAATCCACCCGCCAGCTTATTACCATCCCAACATTCAACCGAGTGGGCAAAGCCAAGCTGATGCAGAGTGGTGTAAGCGTGTTTCATCTCAGGAGTAATCCACGTTCCACTGCCATCGAGTCCTGTCCGCAGACGACGGCACCAGTAAATTACCCCGGCAAAATCTTCATTGAAGCTGATACGATAGGGTTCCCGATGCATAAAGCGGCGGAGTGAACGGGAGATATGGAGGTTTTCGGGAAACAGAACACAACGGGGGTCAGGAGACCACCAGAGGAGTGGTTCCCCCGGATTATACCAGGGAAAAATACCGAGGCTGTAAGCAAGCAGCAACCGCTCAACTGAAAGATCACCACCAAAAGCGAGCAGTCCATAATCTTCAGCCTCTTCGACGGAAGGAAACCAGAGATTATCGTCCAACTGGTAACAGGGCATGATAAAAAGTCTAAAGGTAGCGGAAGGTCAGCTTACCCACCTTGCAGCCGACTCGGACTTCACCACCATTGCGCAATTCACCAAAAAGAATTTTCTCAGCCAAAGGATCACTCAATTCTGTCTGAATTAACCGTCCCAACGGACGGGCACCAAACAGCGGATCATAACCCCGTCGACCCAACTCTTTCCTGGCCGCAGCAGAAATTTTGATGATAACATTCTGCTCGCCCAGTTGTCCGGCCAACTCCTGCAGAAATTTATCAACCACCTGCAACATAATCTTTTCATCGAGGGTAGAAAAATTGATCACAGCATCAAGGCGGTTTCTAAACTCTGGAGAAAATATCTTTTCAATGGCATTTTTCGGTGTTGCCACAGCTCGGCTACCAAAACCGATCGGGACTGCATTCATATCACGCCCACCAACATTGCTGGTCATAATCAGGATAACATTACGAAAATCAACCTCTTTGCCATTATTGTCAGTCAAGATTCCATGATCCATCACCTGCAACAGGATATTAAACAGGTCGGGATGGGCTTTTTCGATCTCATCAAGAAGCAATACCGACCAGGGATTCTTCCCTACCTCTTCAGTCAGCAATCCCCCCTGATCAAATCCAACATAGCCGGGAGGGGCACCAATCAACCGGGCAACCGAATGTTTCTCCATATATTCACTCATGTCAAAGCGGAGAAACTTCACCCCCAACTGGATTGCCAGCTGCTTGGCAACTTCGGTCTTGCCAACTCCGGTCGGGCCTGTAAACAGGAGAGAACCAACCGGCTTGTCGGGATGACCTAACCCTGCCCGGGAACGATGGATCGACTTGACCAGACCATCAATTGCCGGGGTTTGACCAAAAACTACCCGTTTAAGATCTCGCTCCAGATAGCGGAGACGATGACGATCACTTCCGGCAATCGTGCGCATTGGCACCCGGGCCATCCGTGCAACAACGCGTTCAATATCATTTGTATCTATCGGGCGTTTAGAATGCCCGTCCAGACGATGCTGAGCACCGGCTTCATCAATCACGTCAATCGCTTTATCGGGTAAATGGCGTTGTGGTAGATGTTTAACTGCCAGTTGAACAGCTGATTCCAAAGCTTCTTCGGTATAGCTGGCACTGTGGTGCTGCTCGTAACGGGACGCTAATCCTTTCAGGATAGCTAACGTTTCCTCACTACTAGGTTCATGTAAGTCGATCTTTTGAAACCGGCGCGACAGGGCACGGTCCTTATCAAACAGGTTGCGGTATTCTTCATAGGTTGTCGAACCAATACAACGCAAATCACCAGAACCGAGTGCCGGTTTGAGAATGTTCGATGCATCCAGAGAGCCGCCACTGGTCGCACCGGCACCGACAATGGTATGAATTTCATCGATAAACAAGACCGCCTGATCCCGTTTCTGCAACGCAACAATAACTGCCTTGAGTCGCTCTTCAAAATCTCCACGAAACTTTGTTCCGGCGAGTAACGCCCCCATATCCAAAGTAAAAATCTCGGCATCTTTCAGTAACTCCGGGACATCGCCTTCGGCAACTCTTAACGCCAAGCCCTCAGCCATAGCAGTTTTACCGACTCCTGGTTCACCGACAAAAAGGGGATTATTTTTCCGCCGGCGGCAAAGAATCAGGATCGTTCTTTCCAACTCTTGAACCCGACCAATCAAGGGATCAATCTTGCCATTTTTAGCCCTTGCAATCAGATCAATCGTAAATAATTTAAGCGGATCTGGCGGTTGTTGTTTTGGTTTGGTTCGTTCACCAGGGGAAGGGTCAGCCGGTTTCCGGATTGGGCTTTCAGTTGTCCCACTGGAAGCATCTCCATGGGAGATCAGGTCAAGCAGGTCAACCCGCTCAACTCCCTGCTGCTGAAGAAAGAAACGGGCATGGGAGTTTTCTTCTTCGAGGATCGCTGCAAGCAAATCACCAATACCAACGGCTGATTGCTGTGAAGCTTGCATGTGCAACACAGTTCTCTGCAACATTCGCTGCAATGCCAATGTCTGCCGGGGAACAGCTTCGTCCTCAGTTATCTCTGTATTTTCCGGAAGGCTTTCAAGGTTGGTATCAAAAAAGTTTTCCAATTGCCCCTTTAAACTGTCAATATCCCCCCCGCAAGAGGTAAGAATTTGCTGACCGACCCCTTCGAAAAGCAATGCATACAGGACATGCTCGGTTGTCAGATACTCATGTCGCCTTCGCTGAGCTTCCCGAACTGCCAGGGTAAATGCAATCTGGACATTTTCTTCGAACATTTCTGCCATCTGTGTGTCCTATTATGTGTCAACTGTCATATTCAGAGCCATGCAAATGCATCAAGACAAGGCGCAGGCCGCAGAGCCCCTTGTCAGGGGCTGCACTCACTTGAATTAACCGATCAGTCCGGTATTCATACACCTTGCAGCTGGCCGGCGCTCTCCTTGGAGAATGTGGCAGCTGAATACGATACTAAACTTCCTCAAGGGTGCAGCGTAATGGAAATCCCGCCTTACGGGCCATCAACCGTGCCTGATCAGCCTTGGTCTCTGCTATTGCCTGGGGGAAAGTTCCACAATAACCAACCCCCTGGAAATGGATCGTCAACATAATTTGTTCTGCTTCTGCTTCTGGTTTATGGAAAACATCCCGCAGAACAGCAATCACAAACTCCATCGTGGTATAGTCGTCGTTGTGCATCAAAACTTTAAAGAGCGACGGAATTGCGATCTGCTCTTTCGTCTGATCACAAACTCTGCTTTTATGACCACTGTTAATTTCTGAATTTGCCATTTGTTTGAAATTCCCTGTTCTGCTACTCAATTATTCAGGCCATACTAACATAAACGGCCAACGACGAACAGTCCGACAGAGAAGCCCCAGAGAGATCAACCGATGAGCCTGAAACACCATAACCGGCGCGAAGGACCCGACCAGGCAAGGTTAAAACCCCGCGCTAAGAACATTCGATTAACCCTTGAATTTACTGTTTTATATCTGTAATATTCACATTTAATTATTAAACTTCAAAATTCAAAGAAGGTTTGACATGAAAAATCCTTTTGCTTTTATTCTCTTCAGTTTTTTATTCTTGGTCACTGCAACTTCTCTTTACGCAGAAACTCGCTATATTTCTGATCAGCTTATTGTTACGGTTCGAAGCGGCAAAGGGAACCAATACAAAATTTTAGAAACGCTACCGACCTCTACCCCGGTTAATGTTCTGGAAGAGGGTAAAAACTATGTCAAAGTGGTCACCCAAAAGGGGACTGAAGGCTATATTCAGCGTCATTATGTCAGTGCGACCCTGCCCAAAAAAATCAAAATCCAGCAACTGACAAAAGAGATAGCAGGACTACAACAACAACTTGAGACTCAGCAGCAGAGTGTTCTTGCCTTCCAAGACACAACCGGAGAGCAGGAAAATCAGATGACTGAACTTTCGGCACAACTGGATCAAGCCCGACTTGCTCTGAAGAAAAAAGAGGGTGAATACCAGGGCTTGCGGAGCAAATCAGAGAATGTTCTCAATCTAAGCACCGAAAATGAACGGTTAGCTGAAGACAATAATCTATTAAATAGTGAACTGTTAGTTTTACGGGAAGAGAATCAAAACTTTCACCGTTCCAACATGATTCAATGGTTTTTAGCTGGAGCAGGTGTCTTCTTTGGTGGCTGGATTATCGGTAAAATCTCTCGTAAAAAGCACCGCCGCTACTAAGAAACTCTTCTACCTTAAAAACTGTTATCTTCTGTGTCGAAGCCTTACTTCAAAGGCCGTCCTTTTAATTCAAATCAACCTCAAACACCAACACTATCAGGAGAAGATCATCATGGGTACACAACCAATTGTTAAAATGGAGACCAGCAAGGGGCTGATTGTCATTGAACTTAATGCTGACAAGGCCCCTATCAGTACTGAAAACTTTCTCAATTATGTCCATGATGGATTTTACCAGCAAACAATTTTCCACCGGGTCATTCCTAACTTCATGATTCAAGCTGGTGGGTTTACTGCTGAAATGGGACAAAAAAAGACTCAGGCTGAAATTAAGAATGAAGCCGATAATGGACTCAAAAATTCACGGGGTTCACTAGCTATGGCACGTACCCAGGTTGTTGACAGTGCCAGCAGTCAATTTTTTATTAACCTGGCAGATAATGATTTTCTCAACCATCAGGGGAAAACCCCCAATGGCTATGGTTACGCGGTTTTTGGTCAGGTCATTGAAGGGATGGATATTGTTGATGAGATTGCCAAGGTCAGTACCGGGAACAATGGACACCATCAGGATGTTCCGACAGAAGCTATCGTTATCGTAAATGTTTCTGTTGAAGAGTCCACCGATCCCGAGTGATGGAACTGCATGACTTTTTGAACCAAACAGCCACAGAACAGCAAAACACAAACACCCTGCGGCTCCCTGCTGAATGGGAGCCGCAGGATGCAATTCTGCTAGCTTGGCCCCATCAAAATACAGACTGGCTACCGATCCTTGATCAAGTCACAGAAGTTTATATCGAATTAATTCAACAGATCAGTCGCTTTGAAACAGTTATTATTATTGCCCCGGAGCTCAATCTAGTTCGCGCTACCCTGCAAAAAACCGCTATAGACCCTACCCGAATCATTCTCCAGCAGATTGACACCAACGATACTTGGATTCGGGACTTTGGACCATTGACTGTTTACGCTGACGGCCAACCAGTATTGCTTGATTTCACTTTCAATGGTTGGGGTTCGAAGTTTCCAGCGGACAAAGATAACCGGGCAACCAGACACCTCTATGACACAGGTCTGCTCAGCAAAGGGCAACTATCTACCTCCAACTTGGTTTTGGAAGGTGGCAGTCTGGAGAGTGACGGTGCAGGGACATTATTGACGACAACAGCTTGCCTGCTTAGTTCCAACCGCAACCCACAGTTGGATAAAGGGGAACTTGAAACGAAACTTTCCGAGCACCTTGGTTGCGACCATCTTCTCTGGCTCGACTATGGCTGGCTGGCGGGAGATGATACCGACTCACATATTGACACCCTGGCACGATTAGCCCCGAACAACACCATCCTCTATGTCAAATGCCACAATAATACAGATGAACACTATCCGGAACTGAAAAAGATGGAAAGCCAACTCAAGCGATTCAGGACACAGGGGGGACAACCCTTTCACCTTATCCCTCTTCCGATGCCACAGCCCTGTTACGATGGAACAGATCGACTGCCGGCATCTTATGCAAACTTCCTCATCATCAATCAGGCAATTCTGGCTCCGATCTATAATGACCCGGCAGATACACTGGTGTTAAAGATATTGGGAGAAGTATTCCCCGGACGTGAGATCATCGGTGTAGATTGCCGTTCGTTGCTCAAACAACATGGCTCTCTCCACTGTATCACCATGCAACTTCCGCAAGGAGTGCTGCAATGAAACCGTTAAAAATTGGACTGGTGCAACAAAGTTGTGTAAAAAACACCACGGAAAATATCAAAAAAAGTTGTCAGAAAATCTGTCAAGCGGCGGCACAAGGTGCCGAACTGGTGGTATTACCTGAGTTACACAGCAGTCACTATTTTTGCCAGACTGAGGACATTACCAATTTTAACCTGGCAGAAAGAATCCCGGGGAAGACAACTCAAAGATTTTCTGAACTGGCAAAAAAATTAGGCATTGTTCTGGTGATCTCTTTATTCGAAAAACGGGCGGCGGGGTTATATCACAATACCGCTATTGTGCTGGAGAAGGACGGCAGCATCGCTGGAACCTATCGAAAAATGCATGTACCCGACGATCCTGGTTATCACGAAAAGTTTTACTTTACCCCGGGTGATCTTGGCTTTAATCCAATCAATACTTCAGTTGGGAAATTGGGAATTCTGATCTGTTGGGATCAATGGTATCCCGAAGCAGCTCGAATGATGGCGCTGGCAGGGGCAGAAATCATCATTTATCCAACCGCTATCGGCTATGATCCAAGGGATGATGTGCTGGAACAACAACGTCAACTGAGCGCATGGATGACTGTACAACAAGGACACGCTATCGCCAATGGTCTCCCGATCATCAGTGTCAATCGTATTGGTTTTGAAACTGACCCCAGTCAAACCACTCCCGGGATCGATTTTTGGGGAAGCAGTTTTGTTGCCGGTCCTCAGGGTGAGATCCTCGGCCAGGCGAGTGCAAAAGAAGAAGAACTCTTATCTGTCGATATTGACCTCAACCAAAGTGAAAAAGTTCGTCAAATCTGGCCATTCTTCCGTGACCGTCGCATTGATCAATATCAGGAATTACTCAAACGCTTTCGTGATTGAGTCCCGATAAAAAAAAGGCAAGCCCGTAGACTTGCCCTCATCAAAACCTTATCAGAATCGGCTTAAAGACCGGCACGAGACCTGAGGGAATCAGCCCGATCAGTAAATTCCCAAGTGAATTCAGGCAATTCTCGGCCAAAGTGACCATAAGCCGCAGTCTGCCGATAAATGGGTCGGAGCAGATCAAGCTGCTGAATAATCGCCGCAGGGCGCATGTCAAATTCATCCTGAACAATCCTGGCAATTTGGTTTGACGGTATTTTCCCGGTACCAAAACTGTTAATCATAACGGAAACCGGTTCCGCTACCCCAATGGCGTAAGCCAGCTGCACTTCACACTTGCTGGCCAACCCGGATGAAACAATATTTTTGGCAATATAACGAGCCATATAAGAAGCACTCCGATCCACTTTTGATGGATCTTTGCCACTGAAAGCACCCCCACCATGGGAACCCTGACCACCATAGGTATCGACAATAATCTTACGACCAGTCAAGCCACAATCCCCCATCGGGCCACCGACAACAAAACGACCCGTCGGATTGATCAGGTAACGGGTTTTGTCATCAAGGAGATCAAGTGGTAAAATTGGTCGGATAACCTTCTCGATAACCGCCTCCTTCAAATCATCGTAGCTGACATCCGGGCCATGTTGAGTTGAAATAACCACCGTATCAATCCGGGTTGGCTGATCATCAATGTATTGGATTGACACCTGTGATTTACTATCTGGACGCAAAAAATCAAGTTCATTACTTTTACGAACTGCCGCCAGTTTCTGGGTTAATTTATGGGCAAGAGTGATCGGCATTGGCATCAGTTCGGGGGTCTCATTGCAGGCGAAACCAAACATCAACCCCTGATCTCCGGCACCTTGCTCAGTAAATAGACCCTCCCCCTCACTAACCCCCTGAGAGATATCGGGTGATTGTTGATCTATTGAAGTCAGAACCGCACAGGTTTTATAATCAAAGCCGATGGCGGAATCATTATAGCCAATTTCTTTAATCGTTTGTCTGACAATTGCAGGTAAATCAGCATAGGCAGTTGTGGTAATTTCCCCCGCGATGACAGCCATACCAGTCGTCACCAAGGTCTCACAAGCAACACGGGCTTGCGAATCCTGCGTCAGAATAGCGTCGAGCACAGCATCAGAAATCTGATCAGCAACCTTATCGGGATGACCTTCCCCCACGGATTCAGATGTAAATAGAAAATCTGTCATTGACATTTATGATTATCCCTTTCTTTATCTTTAATATTATCGGTAGATTTATATTAACGGTTGCGAAAAAAGATCTGGTAGCCGCTCACCCATTTCATGATCAATGGCAGTAGAGACCTCTTTACTGGTCGACAGTAACAATAATTTTTCAACCAGGAGCTCCCCATCTTGCTTGGAAACCTGTCGCAACACCCGTTTTACCCGTGGGACACAAGCAGGATTCATGGAGAGTTCATCAAATCCAAGACCAACCAGAGCCAAAGTGTAAAGGGGCTCACCGGCCATTTCACCACAAATACAAACTTCGATATCAGCAGCATTCGCCGCATCACAAGTTGCTTTCAGAGCACGCAGGATTGCGGGATGAAGCGGTTCATAGAGGTAGGCAACATGTTCGTTACCTCGATCAACAGCAAGGAAATATTGAATCAGATCATTGGTCCCGATGGAGAAAAAATCAACTTCTTTTGCCAGGAGGGAGGCGATCATAACGGCTGATGGTGTTTCGATCATGATCCCGATAGAAAAGTTGGGATCATAGTCGACTCCCTCTCGATCCAATTGAGCTTGGATATCATAGAGGATTTTTTTACAGGCTCTGATCTCTGCCACCCCACTGATCATTGGAAACAAAATCCGCACCCGACCACAACTGGAAGCTCGCAATATGGCCCGTATCTGAATTCTGAACAACTTCTCCTCTTGCAGGGAAAAGCGGATAGCCCGCAATCCCATAGCCGGATTATCTTCATCTGTCAAATTCAGTTCGGGAACAAATTTATCACCCCCGATATCAAGAGTTCTGATCGTTACCGAAGCCCCTTCTGCCTGACGAAGAATCTCACAGTAAGCGCGATATTGTTCATCTTCACCGGGAGGTTCACTCCGTCCCAGGTAGAGAAATTCTGTGCGATAGAGGCCAACCCCTTCGGCTGCATGCTTTTTAGCCTGTGCCATATCACTGGCAATCTCCAGATTAGCACGTAGCGAAATACGCACCCGATCGGTGGTGACAGAGGGAAGGTCAAAATAATTATTTAGCTCTTGCTCCAGGTAATCATAGGATTGTTTGCGGAGTAAATATTCTTTAAAAGTTTCTTCTGATGGGTTAAGAATAACAACCCCATTGGAACCATCGATAATAACCGGCGTTCTTTCAGAGACCAGGGAAGTGATCGATTCTAAACCAACAACCGCCGGGATATTCAATGAGCGGGCTAAAATAGCCGTATGTGACGTTCGTCCCCCTTTATCAGTCATAAATCCAAGAATTTTAGAGCGGTCTAGTTGCATCGTTTCCGCCGGGGATAAATCATGCGCAACCACTAACGATTTACGACCAATTTTTCCAATCGTGCGCTCACCAACCCCGGTCAGTATTCGCAGTAGACGCTCCCCCACAGCGTCAACATCAGAACGCCTCTCTCTTAAATATTCATCATCAATATTGTCAAACAGGGCACGCAGCTGTTCAAGGATCTGAGTTAAAGCCCCTTCGGCATTCAGCCGCTCCCGAATCGCTTTTTTAGTACCCTCGACTAACATTTCATCTTCAAGAATCAGCAGGTGGGTATCAAGAATATAGAGATGTTCACGCAAATGCGGTTGTCTGGAAACCGACTGCTTAATCTTTTGCAACTGTTCACTAGCCTGGTCAATGGCCTGCTGGAAACGCAATAATTCAGCATCGACCTCTGCGTCAGAAATGGGTGAGAAATCAACTGTAGGACGTTGATCAACCAGGCTGATCTCCCCGATACTGATCCCGGGGGAGACACCGATTCCAACTAGATAAGTATCTTCAGTAGCCCTAATCTTCTCCAAAGCCAGCCTCGATTAATTCTGCAATAACATCCATTGCCCGCTGTTCATCATCACCTTCAACCATCACAGCAATCTCTGTTCCCTGCGGTGCTGCAAGGAGTAAAATTCCCATGATACTTTTACCATTCACCTCTATGTCATCTTTGATTAAATTGATTTCAGAGCTAAACCGACTGGCTGTCTGGACAAATTGCGCGGCCGCCCTGGCATGTAATCCCAACCGATTGACAATTTTAAAATTACGGTTTTGCATAACTTCCACTTTCCCCTCAAAAAACAATCAATTGGACAACATCAGCCCAGAACAATCCAATTAAGAAAATAGTACTGACGGTTATAAAAACCAGCAACAGTGTTGAGAACCCTTTACGTGCCACCAGCCCTAACATAACCATCGGGATCAGAGTCAGCATCCCCAACCAACTCGGCAATTGATGCTGGGTCAGCTGAGAAAAGACCATAAATGCACTCAGCCCACCAAGAATGACAACTGCCGCTTCCTTGGTATGAATAGCTAAATCCGGTAATTTATGCCGTTGGATAAATTCAACCGATTTCAAACCCTGACGATAACCACGAGAAAAAAATACCGTTCTGATCCAGATCGGAATAATGTTATACAGGAGGACAAATATCAACGGTGCCCAGAGAATCCCTTTTACCGCAAAAAACAGCGCGACCCCGGCAACCAGTGGACGTAAACCACCCCAGAAAAAAGCATCTCCTATGGCTGCATAAGGAGCGGCAACCATCTCTTTAAAATCATCAATTTCAACTTCAGGCACAACCGTTCCGGAAGCCCGATCCTCTTCTAAACGCAGAACCGCTCCGGCAACCAGCGGGGCAAAATAGACATGAGTGTTAAAATAACCAAGATACTTAAGACTGACTTCAGGTAGTTTTTCGTTGCTGTAAAGTTTTCTTAACCCTGGGAATAGCGCATAGAAAAAGCCGACTCCCTGGAGGGTTTCAAAATTCCAGCTGGCCTGCAAGAGCAACAATCGAAACCATATATGGAGGCGGGTTCGCCAGGAGATCGCCATTTTTACACCAACCACATCAATAAAAAGGACATGCAAAAAGCTGCACAAAACAGGGTAATTGCCCGGCTGACATTGATTGTCCCCAAGATGACCGTAATCCCCACCAGAGGGAAAGCCAGTTGCATCCAGCTGGATGAATAGCTCAGTGGATGTTGAACGTAGGGCCACAGGATCGGGATAACGAACCAGCCTCCCAGAATAATAACTGCATAAGTTCCCAATGAGGAGAGGGAAAAGCTGATCAACCCACGTAAATGTTGCCCTTCAGCAACGAGGAACGATCCCCGACTCAGAGCAGCAGATACCTGTTTGACCAGCCGCACATTATATTGTCTGGCATAGCGATCAAAATATTGACCGAATTTACCGAGGGGGACAGCAACAAACAAGCACAGCAATAATAGTTCCGTCCCTGAAGCATTCAATGATTGCCCCAGAGCTATGACCAGCACACTACTGGCAATTGCCACCTGGGTATCATCAGGGGGAACCGCAGCACCAACCGGCAACCGGGCCAGCCAGAGCAGTTCAACCATCACCCCTATCTGTAACCCGACCAAAGGTTCACCAAGAAGCAGAGCGGTCAACGGAGCTGCGACTATCGGTCTTGAAATCATCATCTGCAGAATCGCCACACGATCCAGGCCACAGATCAAAGAGACCAGAGCTCCAAGGGTCAGACTGAGTGTCATCTAGTTTTCCCTTTTGTAGCAGGAATTAACTTTCTCCAAGGGCGCCCACCATCTGCTGGAATACAGCGAGCGGTAATCTTGACTCCGGCCTGATCAAGTAATTCCAGATCATCCAGATCAGCCGGATCAAGAAACAGAGTACAACTGAGCCGGGCTTTACCTCTCTCTGCCTGTAAATTTCCAAGGTTCAGCCGATCATAGATCAAGCCACCCTGATAAGCACGAACGGCATCTGCCGTTGTACCAAACAGCAGGAGAATTCTCCGGTTGTTGAACTGGGGTGAATTCAACAGAAGAATCACCTCTGCAACAGTACCGATTTCAACCTGCATCCGGCTGGGGACTGAAGCCTGCATCATTATTTTTTGCAACGGTTTCCGGACAATTTCATCATTGGCAACAACAATACAATCAGCCTGGACAAAAGGAACCCAAGCTTCCAGAACCTGGCCATGAATCAACCGGTTATCTATGCGGACAAGGACAAGAGCCATAACTCTCCAATAAATCGTTTTACCTGGTAGATCGCAGTAATTCAGAAGGACGGATAATTGCATTTTTTCCGTACTCTTTGAGCAGGGTCACCAAACCGTCCAGATTTTGATTCATACGCGAACCAACCCCCTTGATCAGCATCGGCAAATTCACCCCGGTCAGGATCTCAACCACCCCTTCCTGAAGCAATTCCGCACTGATATTAGTCGGGGTACCGCCGAACAGATCAGTTAAAATAATAATCCCATCACCATCTTTTCCAACTTGAGCAATCACCTGATGTAATTTTTCCTTGGCAGTATCTAACGACATTTCACGACCGATGCTGAGAGACTCTACCCTCTTGAGGGGACCAAGTATCAATTGAGTTGCCTGAATTAATTCATCAGCCAAACCAGCGTGAGTCACAACTACAATACCAATCATCCGCTAACCCTTATCAACATCCCGATGGTTGACCCGGAGAATAACACCCGACTCAGGAAAATTGTTGGAGAGATCTTCAACAATAGAAACACTCCGATGTCTTCCCCCGGTGCAGCCAATGGCAACAGTCAGGTAACTTTTCCCCTCAGTTTGATAATGGGGGAGCAAAAAACCGAGCATATGGTCGAGATGCTGGCGGAAATCACGACAAGTCTGCTGCGAGAGGACATATTGCCGCAACTTTGGATCTAAGCCCGTCAGGGGTCGTAGTTCATCAATGTAGTGAGGGTTGGGTAAAAAACGCACATCAAAAACCAGATCAGCCGCCGGTGGAAGACCATAACGGTAACCAAATGATTCTAAATTAACAATCAGTAGCGAATCATGTTTCTCACCCAGAAACCCAAGGGTCAGATCACGCAGTTGCCGTGAGTTCAGGTTACTACTATCGATAACCTTCGTCGCACTATCGCGTAATTGATGAAGCTGCTGACGTTCCCTTTCTATCCCGAACTGAAGAGTTTCAACCGTCGCCAGAGGATGCAGACGCCGTGTTTCAGAATAACGTCGTTGCAATACGGCATCGGCTGCTTCAAAAAACAAAATTTCAAGCTGGTAACCTTCCCCCTCTAATTGGGCAAAGGTTTTGTCATAATCACTTAAGAAACCACGATTACGAACGTCAATAACCACGGCAATATCGGCATTGGGATTCAACTCCTCCCGAGCCCTCTGGATAAAATCCGGCAACATCACCAACGGCAAGTTGTCCACGACAAAAAAACCCTGATCCTCCAGCACCCTGGCTGCGGTACTTTTGCCAGAACCCGAAAGTCCGGTAATAATCAGTAACCGACGGTTCATTCCAGATTATCCCCGATAATGTTATGCGAGTGGAGATATGCTGTTTCCGCCATCCGTTTTTCCAACAGTTCCTGAAATTCACGGGCACTATGATAACCCATCTCTTTCAGCAGTTGATTGCGGGCAGCAACTTCAACAATGGTGCTGATAT
>JAGLDI010000030.1 GCA_023145655.1 Desulfuromusa sp.
GCCAGCCCCAGAGGCCAGGGATAGAGTTCAGAGATTGGACGGTAGACATCATGATCCCGTTCTACAGGTTCAAGGCGATCCAGCTCCGCATAAATTTCTGTCAACTGATCGGTATCCCGAGCGCGGAAGTAGCGCCCACCGGTCTTCTGTGCAATTTCTGTCAGGGTCTTTTCGTCAAGACCTGCTGAAGGGTTCACCATTTGGCTGAAGAAAAATCCTTCCACTCTCATCGTCGTGGCACCGAGTCCTATCGTATAGATTTTCAACCCTTCAGCTGCAGCAAGATCTGCCGCTTTAAGTGGCGATAGATGACCAGCGGTATTGGCGCCATCGGTAAGAAGAATTAACACCTGCTCTTTCCCTCCCCCCCTTTTAAGACGCTTGACCGCTAACCCGATAGCATCACCAATCGCAGTTTTCTCCCCGGCCAGACCAATCGCAGATTCATCTAAAAGTTGCTCAACCGTCCGGCGATCAAAAGTTAGTGGGGTCTGGATATAGGGTTGATCGCCAAACAAAATCAATCCCAGCCGATCCCCAACCCGTTGCTGAATAAATTGACCGGCAACTGCTTTCAGCACTGTCAAACGATCGACAGCTTCACCATGAAGATAGAAATCTTTGGTCTGCATACTACCGGAAAGATCGACCGCCAGCAGCAGATCACGACCACTGACCGGCAATTCAATCGGCTCACCAAGCCACTGAGGACGGGCAGTCGCACCCACCAGCAGAAACCAGCAGCAAAGAGCCAGTAGCAACTGCCACCGCCCTTTCCTCCGGCTCTGCTGATGTTGGACCGCGGCAAAAGGTGCTAAACTTGGCACCCAGAGAGCCGCCTCTTCAGCAGCTAATGCCGGCGGCCAGAACTTATAAATCAACCAGGGGAGAGGGAACAGGATAAAGGCCCAGGGCCAGACAAAATGGATCATTGTTTCCTCCGCCGGGAGAAATTTTGCGGGGGAAGTTTTTTCAACCAGCGGTGGCACAGGTTGATCAGAGCAACAGTATCAATCTGGACCTCAGGTCGATAGGGAGCATCACTTAAACAGCGACCAATTCCAGTGGTAAACGGGTGGTCATGAAATGGCCGGTCCAAAAATTTCAACCAGTCCTGACCACTCAAACCGGCACAATCCTGCCGAGGGAAGTGGGTAATAGCCGCTTGCCGTAATAATCTGGAGAGAGCTGTAAGCAACTCAGTTTCGGAGAAATCAGCCAGCTTTTCAAGTTTTTTCAGGGCAATACGCCGCATCAGACGACGCTGGCGAAAACGGCACAAACCCCAGAGAAAAATGGGAATCAGGAGCAATAACCCAGACAAAATCCACCAGCCGGGAGCCGGAGGCCACCAGCTGATTGGAGTGGGAAGATGGATATCGTGCAAAGGAAGGTTAGCCGCTGTCATTGTGCTATCAGGTCCCATTTCAACGCCCCCGCTTCACGCTGGAAAGAGATTCCAGTGGATCACCGTCCGTTGGCAACGAAAAAAATTGACACTGTTGGCGGCGGCAGAAATTTTCAAGCTGTTGGCGATGTTGGCTGAAGGAGTGCTGGTACTGCTGCCGCCCATGCCGATCGGCAGTGGTCATAGTCAAATCCCGCTCACCATCACTCAGGCGATAGGAACCAGACAGTGGCAGTTCGGCTTCGAAGGGGTCGAAACAATGGATCAGACCCAGATCACAATGTCGGCCAAGGAGTGCCAGCTGTTTCTCAACCTGATCATCCCACTGGCTGAAATCACTGAGTAATAAAATCAAACTGCCGGGGCGGGCGACCCGGTGGAGCCGTTGCAGGGTGGCCGCAAGACGTTGCTGTGGAGCAAACGGTTGATGAGGAGAGCGATTCCAGACCGGGTCTGCAACCATCTGGCGCAAGAGTTGTAGAACGGCCTTTTTCCCCAGTTGTGGGCGCAGTTCAAGGTTCCGTTCTTCGGAAAAAATAAAACCGCCGATACGATCCCCACGCGACAGTGCCTGCCAGGCTAGTAACGCC
This sequence comes from Desulfuromusa sp., assembly GCA_023145655.1. GTDB lineage: Bacteria > Desulfobacterota > Desulfuromonadia > Desulfuromonadales > Geopsychrobacteraceae > Desulfuromusa. Next base: position 1,999 of record JAGLDI010000030.1, read on the forward strand.
GCCAGCTGGGAAGCCTGTACCGCTTTAAACCGGCCACGAGTAGCAAAAAACATCGGTCTCCGGTAATCTAGAGCAACAATCACCGGACGTTCCCGTTCTTCATGAAACAGCTTGGTATGCACCTTGCCCCGCCGGGCAGTTACTCGCCAATCGATGCTGCGAACATCATCACCTGGTAAATAAGCGCGTACCTCAGCAAACTCCATACCACGACCCCGAAAGCGGCTACGATAACCACCACTTTGTGCCGCCAATTGGCGGTTGGCTTGCCAGCTTGCCGGAAGTAACTGATCACCCAAAGCAATCAGTTCGGTCAGATCAATTTTGACCGGAGATGTTTCTACCGATACCACCCGTTTTGGCATCAGGGTACCGGGACACGGGCAATCAGTTCAGAGATCAGTCGATCAGCATTCATCCCATTGGCCTCAGCCTCATAGCTGAGAATCAGCCGATGACGCAACACATCAAAGGCTAGATTTTGGATATCTTCCGGCAAAACATGGTCACGTCCAGCCAGCCAGGCTCGTGCTCGAGAACAGCGATCAAGAGCAATACTGGCTCGTGGGCTTCCTCCATATAAAATTGCCCCGGCCAGATCTTCACCGTAGGGCTGTGGGTTACGGGTCGCCAGGACCAATTGCAACAGATACTCTTCCAGATTCTCTGCCAGATAGATATCTAAAACTTGTTGACGGGCATGACGCAACTCAACCACCGAAAGGACCGGTGCAGGGCTTGACGAAGAATCTGCGGCAACCTCTCCAGCCGCCTCGCGCCGTGCCAGAGCAAGAATCTGCCGTTCACTTGCCACCGCAGGGTAATCGACCCGCACATGCAACAGAAAACGGTCCAGTTGGGCTTCTGGAAGGGGGTAGGTTCCCTCCTGCTCAATCGGGTTCTGGGTCGCCATCACCAGAAAAGGATCTGCCAGTTGGTAAGTCGTTTGTCCAACACTGATCTGTCTCTCTGCCATTGCCTCCAGCAGCGCTGACTGGACTTTGGCTGGCGCACGGTTGATTTCATCGGCAAGGATCAGATTATGAAATAATGGTCCCGGCTGAAAAGTAAAGGTGGCATCCTCGGCACGATAAACGTCGGTTCCGGTCAGATCTGCCGGCAGTAAATCAGGGGTAAACTGGATACGATGAAAACTCCCCTCCAACAGTTCCCCTAGTTGCCGAATGGCGCGGGTTTTAGCCAGTCCAGGAGCCCCCTCAACCAGCAGATGACCATCGGCCAACAGTGCAATCAGCAGACGTTCAATTAATTCCGGCTGCCCGATAACCTGTCGCGACAGTCCATCTTTCAGCCGCCCAAAACGTTGCTGCAGTACATCCATAATAAGAATCCTTGCGCAAGAGAAGTTACAAGGGTACAGAGATACACCCTCATGACAAACACTATTATTCAACAACCTGTCAGCCCGAGATCAATATTATTGAGCTAAACAGGTAAAACTACCGGCGGGGGTTGTGCGAGAGGGGGAAAAGAAAATTCTGCAGATGGATTCTGTTAATTAAACACTTCCCGTGAATCAAGTATTACCCTTGATAAAAAACCACCTCAAGTTACCCTTCGTGATACCTCAATACCACCAGCAAACAACTCCCGTCGGCAATGATATTAATCCCCTGCTCTTTACAATATTGCACTGCTGCTGGGCTTTCTGCACCCGGTTGCATCCAGATATTCTTGACCCCTTTAGCCGCTGCCTGCTCAACAATTTTTTCGGTGATTGCAGGTGGTGTAATTACCGAAAGACTCTCCACATCTACAGGAATATCTGCAATTGTGGCGACACAATCGACACCTTCAATCTGTTTTTCTTTGGGGTGGACCGGGATCACCGGCCGATTATTCTGCTGGTAACAACGCAGAATTTTATTACCGTATTTATCACGATTGGTTGATGCCCCAACGACTGCAAACACTGGTGACGCAAGAAATTGTTCAAGCTGTTTTTCAATCGTCATCGCTCACTCCCTGCAAATACAATTTATTCGCTATTTTCAGCGGCCTGAATGATCTCTAAACGCGCCAGTTCATCACAGCGCTCATTTTCCGGATGACCATCATGCCCTTTGACCCAAACCCAGTCTACTTGATGTTCTTTCACCATTTGTAGCAATCGTTCCCATAGATCACGATTAGCAACTTCCTCTTTTTTCGAATTTTTCCAACCCTTGCGCTGCCACCCCTCGATCCACTCGGTCATCCCCTTGACCAGATACTGAGAATCGGAGATCAGGCGCACTTGACAAGGTTGCTTAAGGGCCTCAAGACCAGCAATAGCCCCCAGCATTTCCATCCGGTTATTGGTTGTTTCAGCAGCATATCCGGAAAGTTCTCTTTCATGCTCCCCATAGCGCAAGATGGTTCCATAACCGCCTGGTCCCGGATTTCCGGAACATGCTCCATCAGAAAAAATTTCAACGCACCGTTTATCTTGAGACATACAATTTCCCTTTATCGTTTGTCACGCCAGGAGGCTGTCAAACTTGATGAATCGTAGTGAGAATTCAGTTAGTTGAGAACAGATTTTTGTCAAACTCAACAGTTTGCTAGCATAATCAGTTCAGAAAAATAAAAATAGCGAAAAAGATGATCCAAAGATCACCTTATCCTCCGTATATTGCCGGTTGATTTTTTTATTATCCAGGCGTATTACAGTCCACATCAACCAAGTAGAAAAAGGAGGTTCCTGTGAACCAACCACTATTACATATTTTCAGAAATACCCCATTTGGACGGGAAACCCTTTTGCAGTCAGCCTATAGCTGCCAGAAGTTGAAATTGTCTCTGGATATTTTTATCCCTGAAGATCAGAAATTTCTCTTCTATTTCAGTGGCGACGTGGTTCAAATTGATCTTGATAAATCGTACCTATTTGACCCGGAAACGGCAAAAAAACATGCTGAGGAAACCCTTTCTCAGGATTCTCGCCTTGAATACCAATTTATCCGCCATGAAAGCTACACCGGGACCGGATTACCCGACCTGCCGACCGATTTTTCACTGATGACCTGCCCCCGCTCTATCACCGATGTCAGCAGTCGGATCGGTCTTGGACATATCGGACCAAAAGTCAGAAAAATTGTCCAGCAAGCCACCTTTCCGATCCTGATCCCCGGAACAGTTTTCAAACCATGGCAACGAATTATTGTCCTCTATGGTGGGTCTAAAGCTGCCGGGAAAGCATTACAATTAGCCTTCACCTTCCAGCTACGGAGTAAATTGCCTCTGCAGATTATCAGTATTGGAGATCATGACACCCTTGAGACAATGCTGAAAGATCAGGGGCTACTTGATCAGGTCAATCAGCATGACTGGAAGGTTTACTCCGGCAGTTCATTACAAAAACACCTGTATGAAATTCCCCATGATGCACTGGTCGTACTGGGAGCCTATGGTCATGGCCCGATCAAAGCCCTGTTTGGCAGCAGTATGGAACTGATTCAATCACAACTGCCTAACCCGCTGTTGGTTGTCGGGCCCAAGTATCAACCCCACGGATAGTGGATTGAACCTAAAAAGAAGCACAATAAGAAAAGTCCTCCCACTGACGGGAAAGGGCTTTTCCAGGGGGATTCTCCTACTTCGTCACCCGCGTCACGCGGGTTCCTGCGTAGGCTCCCCTCCGCTCGCTGACGCGGCCATCCCTGGCCGCTTTTCTGACATT
>JAGLDI010000031.1 GCA_023145655.1 Desulfuromusa sp.
CACCAAGCAGCTCAGGGTCTTGATTGTAGGTTTTAACCAAAAAAATATTTTAAGATTTTCTTGGTGCTCTTGGCGTCTTGGTGGCAAAGTTGATTGTTTTGGTTTTTCTCTCCGACTCTCCACTTCTGCATCTCTCCATTTAAAAAAAAGTTTTTTAAGTTTTTACTTTAAACATATAGATAAAAAAACAGGAGAAGATTATGACAAAGGAGTTGGTTGTCTGTACCACCTCCCAGGAGACCCGGGTGGCGCTGCTTGAAGGTGGCCATATTGCTGAACTCTATATTGAGCGGGATCGGCAGATGGGGATTGTGGGGAATATCTACAAAGGCAAAGTGATCCGGGTGTTACCGGGAATGCAGGCTGCTTTTGTTGATGTTGGTCTGGGAAAAGCGGCATTTCTGTACGTTGCTGATGTGCTGGATGAAATGGCGCAAGTTGAAAGAACAATAGAAGGGGATGAGGATACGCTGGAACCAGAAACGTGTCCTGAGTTGCCCCCATTGCCCCCGATAGAAGATCTTCTGACTGAAGGACAGGAGCTTCTAGTGCAGATTTCCAAGGAACCGATTGGGACCAAAGGGGCTAGAATTACTTCACATATTTCTCTGCCGGGGCGGCATTTAGTTTATATGCCGACAGTTGACCATGTTGGCATTTCACGGCGTATTGAAGACGAAACTGAACGGGAGAGGTTGAAACAGTGTGTCGAATCGCTGCGGGCACCGGGTAGCGGTTTTATTGTCAGAACTGTTTCCGAAGGGAAGAGTGAAGATGATCTGCGTCATGACATGGAATTTCTGGTCGGCCTCTGGGAAAACCTCAGCCGTGGGATTGGTGAGATCAGTGCTCCAAGCCTGATCCATTCCGATCTTGATGTGACCAGCAAGGTGTTGCGTGATATTCTGACTGAAGATGTCAAAAAAATTGTTGTTGATAATGTTGAAGAGTACGACAAAATTGTTCGCTTTCTGCGGACCTTTATGCCCCGGCTGAACTATTGCATCGAACTCTACAAAGGAAATGAACCGGTTTTTGATGCTTATGGGCTAGAGGTTGAAATCTCCCGATCTTTAGGGCGTAAAGTGTGGCTGAAGAGTGGTGGTTCGATCATTATTGAGCAGACTGAAGCATTGGTTGCTATTGATGTGAATACTGGGCGTTATGTTGGTAAGCACAACCTGGAAGATACAATTCTTAAAACCAATTTAGAGGCCCTCAAAGAGATTGCTTTCCAACTGCGGCTACGAAACATTGGTGGTTTGATTATCATTGATTTCATCGATATGGAAAAAGAAGCCCATCGTGAAAAGGTTCATGCGATGTTGGAAGAGGCGTTGAAGGCAGATAAGAATAAAACCAATATTTTGAAAATTTCTGAACTGGGGCTGATCGAAATGACCCGTAAACGGGTTCGGGAAAGTATTGGTCGCACCCTCTGTGAACCCTGCTCCTATTGCGAAGGGAAGGGGTATGTTAAGGGGAAGTTGACAGTTATTTACGAAATTCTACGGGAGCTGCATCGTGAGATGGTCGATTTGCCTGCAGGAAGAGTGACTCTGCTGGCTCATCCTGAAGTTGCCGGTTTGTTGATTGATGAAGAGCGTTGTGGATTGGATGAGTTGGAACAACGTTACGGACGCACAGTTTTGATTAATTCACGACCGGGATTTCATGTTGAACAATTTGAAATTGCAGTGGGTTGAAACTCTGTAGAACAACGAAAATATCAAGAAAAGTTTTTAACGGAGAGACGCTGAGTTGGAGAGAAAAACTTTAAAACCAAAAAGATAGCTACCAAAACGCCAAGAGCACCAAGGAAAATCAAAACCGCTTTTGACTTTGGTTCTCTTGGTGACTTGGTGTCTTGGTGTCTTGGGGCAAAGTTGATTGTTTTGATTTTTCTTACGGCAGATAAACCGTCTGCTGAAAGACATTCTGTAGAATAAACAGGAAGATAAAGCTGATTAGACAGGCAAAAATGGGAGTGGTTATCCAGCTTCCGGCAATCCCTCCAACCGTTCTCCAGCGAATATTATGCCTCCCCTTGAGTAGACCCATCCCAACCACAGCTCCGACAATGGCTTGAGAACTGGAGACCGGAACCAATGGCAGTGTTGGCAATCCCAGGTCGAGCAGTAATTGTTCCAGTCGTTGTGATGCAAACAGGAACAGAACCACAGAGTGAGCCCAGACCGCAACCAGGGCCATCACCGGTGAAAGTTTGAAAATCCCGCTACCAACGGTATCCATAACCCGTCTCGAGTAGGTCACTACCCCAACTGCTATTGCCAGACTGCCGAGAAAAAAGAGTTGCTGGGCTGGGCTGACACAAAAACCACCAAAAAGTTCAATGTCAGTAAAGGGAGAAACGGGGAGAAATACCCCGACCACGTTGGCAATATTGTTAGCTCCCAGGGCAAAGGCCCCGAATGCTCCCATAAGGACCAGCCCGTAACGGGTCATTTCATCCAGCTTGAACATATGGATCTTTCGCTTGAGGATGAAAAAAGAGATAATCTTATAGGAGATGACGGCAATGATCCCCGACAGAATTGGACAAGCGATCCAGGTGATCACAATTTTAGACAGGGCGGTGCTGTCTGTCGGCGATCCGGTGAAGAGGTTCCAACCGATGATGGCCCCGACAATTGCTTGAGATGTTGATACCGGATAGCGCGCCAGGGTCATCAGATAAACACTCATGGCCGCGGAAAATGCCACCACAAAAGCTCCGGCAACGGCATTGACCGCACCCAGTTTTCCCAGGGTATGGGATGCCCCGGCACCACTGATCACGGCTCCTAGAATAACAAAGATACAACATAGAATCGCAGCGGTACGAAATTTGAGCATTCGCGAGCCGACCGCCGTACCAAAAACATTGGAGGCATCGTTTGCACCCAGAGACCAACCAAGAAACATGCCGCTTGAAAGGAAGAACAAAAACATTATAGTGAGCGCTTGATAACGTAGATAGCCAGGGTGTCACCTAAATCTTCAGCATGATCGGCTATCTTGTCGATGCTTCTGACCAGGTCGCGCAACTGCATTTTTAAGTCGAGCCCCAATTCATTGTTGTTAAAAATAGCTTTCTGTAAGCTGGTCGATCCTTTGTCGGCCTCGGTTTCCCAGAATGCAATCTTGTGAATATGATCGGTGGCCTGGGAAATATCTTTGAAGTACGATCTCAACGACAGGGTTGCTGATTCGACGGCTTGAATCACGCAGTTAGATAAGTTTTTCAAGCCATCATGGAATTGTGGCTTGATATCCGGGCGTTCTATTTCGACCCGAAACAGCACCCCTTTAAATCGGCCCAGCAAAGCATCCATCCGCTCAATCAGTTCCAGAACATCCCCTCGGGATTCAGGGATCAGGGTTTTTCGGTAAAGTAAATCCTCTATCGAGAGGCGGAGAGTATCAGCCTCTTTTTCGGTCTCCACAATATGGCTGAGGTGCTCACTGAATGAATCGATATTGTTGTTGAGAAAGGCATCAATTCCCTGCATAAAGATAAGTCCGGATTCACTGGCCAGATTGAGAAAGCTGTCGATCTCTTTTTCAATTCCGGTTCGGTTTTTAAATATACTGACAAATGCCATATGCAACCTCTCCAAAATCAGGGAATGTTACTTATTCTAAGATGAAATAATGCTTCAACGAAAACGTGTAAGTGCCAATATTAAAGAATAATAAGTATAACAGAAATTACAAGGGATTTTGGATTTTAAGCAGGAAACGGCACTATTCAGGTTATGATGGTAGATTCCCGTTTAAATCATTTGCAATCCATTGTGCGGTTATGCGTCCTTCGTCCCAGCATTTGCCCGCGACGTCGACCGGTTGTGGCAGGTTGTCAGAGGTGTAGTAAAGCGGGACGGCAGCGGAATTATCACTATCAGGACGATGTTGTAAAACATTTCCGGCTGCGTAGTAAACTGGGTCTGAACAGCGGCCAAATTGATCAACAACCGGACTGCTTGTCTCATCATCGAGTTCAAGGTGGCTTATTCGAGCAAGAGCCGACTCTGGAGTGAATTGCCCGGTAAAGAGAACACCATCACACGCAATTTCGCGCACGGTTTCATTCTTATCCATAGCCTGAACAGCGTGAACCCGCTCTTTGCCCAGAATCTTAGTAATGTGGGTGTTTAAAAACAGTGGGACACCAAAAACTCGTGCTGCATAGTGGATCGGCCAGCGTATTGTCGGACGGTGATTTTCTTCAAGCATTGCGACGGGCTGAATCCCCGCCTTCTTGCAAGTCGAGAGGGCAGAAAAACTGACTATTTCTGTTCCAACCACGATCGGGCGGCGAAATGGGACCATGTTTTTCAGATAGAACATTGATTGCAGGGTGCCGGTATTGCATATCCCCAGCGCTCTGTCACCTGAAACCAGTCGAGCTGAACGCGGTGTTTCGCGGATTCCCGTGGCCAGAAGAACCCGTTTCGCTGTCAACTTTTTCAACCCTTCGGGAGAGGCGATAGTGAGGACACCCCCTGCTTCCAACTTTATGACCGTATTTTTCAGCGCAATCTGGACTCCAACATTGTGGGCGGTCTCAATCAGCTTCTGCGCATAGGTTGGCCCGGTCAGCACCCGTTTATACTCGCGAATCCCATAGGGTGGATGGGCGCAATGGCGTGGAATCCCACCTGCTTCAGTTTCACGTTCCAATACTAGAACCGATTCGACACCAGCCTGTTTTAAGGTTGTCGCTGCAGAGAGCCCCGCTGGACCCGCCCCGATAATCGCAACATCGCAACTTTCATGCTTAAAGGGATCAGTCATCGGCATCTCCAACCCCAAGAGGTTCGGCAAATTTTCCCTTGGTTAGCTCAGCCAGGCGCGCCGAACAGTAAAAACCTTGACAGCGGCCCATGGTTGCGCGGGTCCGCCGTTTCAGACCAACAAGACTTCCTGCCGGTATCGGACCTTCCATCACTGCTTTGATCTCCCGCTCTGTGACCATTTCACAGTGACAGACGATTTCACCATATCCCGGGGTTTCGTAGTCACGTGGGAGGTGTTCCGCAAGGTTTGGAACCTGTGGTATGGCAGGGTTTACGATGGCGTTAAATTGAATCCCCTGTTGCAACAGTAGCTGCTGAACATGTTGGGCAAGACCGAGTGATGAGGTCAGTCCCGTTGAGCGGATTCCACCAAGAGTGATCCAATTGCGGTCAGGGTAATCAATGACCTGATATTCTCTTTCTCCACTCGCAGGTCTAATCCCCGCGTAGGTTGCTGTGACAGGAATGTTAGCGAGTGCTGGAACCTTTTCTATCGCCTGGGCGCGGAGCGCTTCCAAGTTATCCCTATCAACGGAGGCATCATCCCGGCCCTCCTGATCCTCTGCGGTCGGGCCAACCGCAACGTTCCCAAAAATAGTTGGAAACAGGACAATCCCTTTGGTTCTCGACGTTGGTACCGGTAAAATAACCGAATTGAGTAATTGGCTTGCCGCCATATCAAAGACAACAAACTGCCCTTTGCGGGGTTTAATCGTAAAATCACTGTGGCCAAGAACATTGTGGTCAACAATGTCTCCATAGAGTCCGGCACAGTTGACGATATGGCGCGCTTTGACCTGTCCCCGGCTGGTATTGAGTAACCAGTGGGAACCGTCGAAATCACCACCGGTCACCTCCGCATTAAAGAACGCCTGACCACCATTTTCCAGGGCTTGTTGCAGATACGCAAGGGGAGTTGACCAGGGGTCGATCACATATTCACGCGGGATGTGTATTGCCGCCAGAATACTTTTAGCAAGATTAGGCTCAAGGTCAAGAACCTCAGACCGACTCAGGAGGTGCAGATCTGCAATCCCATTATCATTTCCTTTTTTCATGATGTCGGTAAATTTGGCTTGCTGTTCTTCAGTCCAGGCGGCAACCAGAGCGCCAGTTTTAAGCAGCGGTAGATTGAATCTTTCCCGAATCTCTAAATATTCGTGATATCCCTTTTGTACGCATTCCCATTCCAGAGAACCGACAGGTGCGTCAAAACCGGTGTGGAGAATGGCACTGTTGCCCTTGCTTGCCCCCTCAAGGATATCGGCCGCCTTTTCAATCAGGACAACAGAGGCCCCTTCCAGTGCCATCCGGCGAGCAACGGCGCAGCCAACAACGCCACCACCGATAACTGCAATATCGCCACTGGCGAGTAATGAGGTGCTACCTGATTTATTATTATCCATGGGATGATGATTATGCTGTTGAATTGTCATGACTGAACAGTATCAAACAATGACTGATCAGGCAAACTAAAAACAATAAATGATCTAAAGACGTTTAGTGTTCAGTAACGATAATATTGACATTTGCTTCCGTCAGAGCGGCACTCATTTTTTCTGATGGGGGGGTGTTGCAGACGAGGTTTGTTACTTTGGCCAGACCACAGACTTCAAATGATGCGATTTGTTCAAACTTTGAACTATCAACAAGGATGGTGAGGGCTTCGGCTTGTTCAACCATAGCTCGTGCAAGCTGAGCCTCTTCAATACTGTAATCCATCAGCCCAGTGCGTGCATCGAGTGCTCCAATAGTTAGAATCGCATGGTGTGCTCGGAAAGATTGAACCTGTGCAATAGCCATGCTACCGATAGTTTGCCGGTTGTCACCATGAAATTCTCCTCCCAGTAAGAAAGTTTTTGCTGGCATGGGTTCTGCGCTCATAACGCGAGCAATTTTTGTTGAATTGGTGACTACAGTCAAATTGGGAATCTCAATCAGTTGTTCGGCAAAATAGAGAGTAGTAGAGCCAGTATCAATCAGAATCGTTTCCCCTGGAGAAATAAGCTTTTTCGCAGCAATAGCAATTCGCATCTTTGCTGCTGCGTTTTTGCCCATTCGGTCGCGAAAATGACCTTCACCTGCAACCATAGGGACAGATGCCCCTCCATGAAATTTTTGAACTTTTCCCACTCGAGCAAGTTCAGACAGATCGCGGCGTATAGTTTCCTTCGAGATATTGAGAGTCTTGGCTAGTTCGTTCACCGTGAGGTGGTCATGTTGCCGAATGAGATTGGCGATTTTTGTTTGTCGAACAACTGGGGTCATGAAGTTTTCCGTTGTGAATTTAAGAAAATTAATTTGAATGGTGGGACCCTTCAGTCAAGAAGAAATCCCTTCATAAAACCCTTAGAGCTAGTAATGTAGTGCTTTGAGGTGCGGTTGTCAAGAATCACAGGAGTTATGAAGTTGTATGGGCTTTGATCGTTCGGTCAGTTTTCTTGCTTGTTCGGGTGTTGTCTGTATGTTAATCTAACACTGTTTTATATTTGTCAAATTGTGCAGTGAAGATGGGTTTGACAGTAGGTAAAGAACTTGAGACACACGTTTTAATAACCTGAATAAAAGGAGATTGAATCATGAAGAGATTGGTATTGATCGGGGCAATCGCATTATCGCTTATTGCTAGTGGGGCAATGGCGCAAGAGACTTTGCGGGTTCTTACCTGGAAAGGGTACGCACCAGCCAAACTGATTAAGGCATTTGAAGCCGAAACCGGTATCGATGTAAAACTTACTTACTCAAACAACGAAGAGATGATCGCTAAGCTACGGGCAACCCGGGGTGCTGGCTTTGATCTGGCACAGCCGAGTCAGGATCGGATCTCTTTTG
>JAGLDI010000032.1 GCA_023145655.1 Desulfuromusa sp.
ATATGGGCCAAACAGACGAATTTGCAGCCAGGTCATTGATAATCCGACAGGCTGCTAGCAGAGGAAAAAGTTTATGGCTTCGTACAATGAAGGTTTGTGGCAAACGGTGATATTCCTGTTTTTAAGTAAATTTGTTAAACAAGCTCAAACCCCTTTCTCCCAGCAGGAACTGATTAATGATAAAAACGTCGAGTTGGCAAATCATTTTATCAAAATAGTAGGTGACACAACCGACCAAAAAAAGATCAAGTTTGCCCTGCTTAAAGCTCTTAGAGCGCTGGAGAAGGAGGTGCTGGTGGTGCGTTTGAGCGAAACAACTCTGCAACTCAGTGATGCCGGGTTTGCTAAAATGAAAATCGAAGTAGAAACAGCAATGTTGAAAATTTCTCAGAGCTTTCCAGAGTCGACCGTTAAAGAGGGTTCTTCTCCAACAGTGCAGTAATCTAGTTTGCATCCAGAAACTCCGGATGTAAATGGTATAGCTTTCTGGTTTGGAAACCAGCAATTTTTCGCAAGGTCAGGGAAATCAAGCATTTGAGCGGAGGCGTAGTACTTTACGCCGCACAAGAAAATGTACAGATTGACGCAGAGATTGCGGAAAAGGGCGGTTTCCGGGCAAAAACTAGCTAGTCCCGTGGTACTGCCAACATTTTATCCAAAGCCTGTTTAGCTTTAATCCGAATATCTTCTGCAACAGTAATTCGTGGTTCCAGAGTTTCGAGGCACTGAAGAACATCTTCCAGCCGGGTTAATTTCATATCCGGACAGACCAGGCACTGACTCGGCATGATAAACTGCTTGGTTGGGTTCTCCTTGCGTAAGCGCCAGAGAATACCGTTTTCGGTGCCGACAATGAACTTTTCAGCCGGGGTTTTTGCAGCAAATTCGTACATGCCACTGGTTGAACAAATATGGTCAGCCAATTCCAGAATTTCGGGCTGACATTCAGGATGAACCATAAACAGCGCATCGGGATTTTCTGCTTTTGCTTGTTTGATCTCCGCAACTTTAAGTTGGTCATGGGTCGGACAGTACCCATCCCAGCAGATACACTCTTTCTCTGGAACCTGACTGGCGATATAGCGTCCCAGATTCCGATCAGGAACCAACAATAATTTTTTCGCCTTGACAGAGCGCGCCACACTGACTGCATTTGAGCTGGTACAGCAAATATCACTTTCAGCTTTAACCGCAGCACTCGAATTGACGTAGGTCACAACCGTTGCATCCGGATGCTGTTTTTTTAAGGTTTTCAGCCCATCAGCAGTCACCATATCGGCCATTGGACACCCGGCATCGGCCCGGGGGAGCACGACAATTTTATCCGGGGCCAGAATCGCGGCACTCTCTGCCATAAAGTGGACTCCGCAGAAGACAATAACCTGCTTATCGGTATTCTTTGCCTCAATCGACAGAGCCAGTGAATCGCCGGTAATATCGGCAATTTCCTGGATTTCATCCCGCTCATAATTGTGGGCGATAAGGAGAGCATTTTTTTCTGCAGCCAATTGTTTAATCTGTTGCTGTAACTTATCTTGATTCATAGATTCTGGCTTACCTCTGTTTAGTGGGGTAAAAATCAGACCGAATGGTAGACTAGCCCTCTCTGATATGTCAATCTTTTCACGTTTCGGAGCGCTTGACAGCTATTTCCCGTAGGGCTATTCTCGCAGCTCGAAAAGCTTTCAGACTGTCCTCAGTGTTGACAGTATAAAATAATAAAACGAGAGGAACTATTTAATGTTTGGAATTGGAATGACAGAAATGATTCTTATCGCCGCTTTGGCGCTGATTATCCTGGGACCGAAAAAACTTCCCGATCTGGCCCGCTCTCTCGGTAAGGGTTTTGCAGAATTCAAACGGGCAACCAATGATCTGAAAAGTACCATTGATCTAGAAATCAAAGCGGAAGATGACCGTCACAATAAAGAAGTTATGGCGCAAAACGAGCAGAAGATCTCGAAAAATGCCGATGAGGTCCTCTCTCCGCTTGAGCCGGATAAAGAAACTATCCCGGAAGATTCCACCACGGTTAAAGAACCAGAATCAGCCGAAGTTATCATGACCGAAAAATTACCCGGAGACGCAGATAAAGATGCGGAGATAAAGCATAATGTCTGACGGCATGGCGATATCTGAACATCTGGGGGAGTTGCGCAAACGGTTAATGATTGCAGCAGGTTCCTGGCTGGTTGCTTTTCTGGGTTGCTACAGCTTTGGTGAAAAGTTGTTTGAGTATATTGCAGAGCCAGTGCGGCAGGCGTTGCCTGAGGGGAGTTCCCTGGTTTTTATCAACGCCACCGAACCATTTTTCACGATCCTGAAGGTTTCAGCGCTGGCCGGATTGGTGGTCGCCTTTCCGGTTATTATCTGGCAGCTTTGGACATTTATTGCCCCCGCTCTCTATGGCCATGAAAAACGCCTTGCTATCCCCTTTGTTTTTTTCAGTTCTCTCTGCTTTGGTACGGGAACTTTTTTTGGTTTTACCCTCGTCTTTCCAATGATCTTCTCTTTTCTGATCAGTTATGGAACCAATGTCGGTGGAATCAATGCGATGTTGTCGATGGGAGCCTACTTAACCATGGCTTCCCGTTTGCTGATTGCTTTCGGGCTGGTTTTTGAACTGCCGATTGTCATTTTTTTTCTTGCTCGACTGGGAATTGTTGACCATAAATGGTTGTCAAAAAATCGTAAATTTGCTCTGCTGCTGGCTTTCGTCATGGGGGCAGTATTGACGCCACCGGATATTTTCTCACAGGCCTCTATTGCATTGCCCTTTATTGTTTTGTATGAAATTGGAATTATTGTTGCCCGCATGTTTGGTAAGAAGAAAGTTGTTGTTGATGAAGAAGAGGATACTGAGGGCGAAGAGAATTGAGACCAATTTATAAAATCGTAACTTGAGTGTAAATATAAGTTGAAGCCCGGCCATTTTGACCGGGCTTTTATTTTATCGAATAGTTTCCAACAAGAGTCTTTCCGCCGCTTGACAACCTGGCCAGAGCAACGCAAAATTAGAACAATAGAAATTGAACCAGCCCACTGAGAAATGGAACTATGCGTTTAACGATTAAAATAACCTTTGCGGTCATTCTCGGGATTGCCCTGATTTTTTCCGTCTATAGCTACTTCTCGATTCAACGGGAGCGGGAGCAGCTGAAAAAAAACCTCAGCCGTGAAGCACGTCACATCGGTGAAAGTCTCCGCTTTCTGGTGGCAGAAATCTGGCGGCAGCGCGGCGAAGATGTTGCGGTTAGTTTTCTAAAAAAAGCCAATCAAGATTATGAGAACACCCTGGTGCGCTGGATCTGGCTTGATGGTGAAATTTTATCAGAATATCAGCCACGGGTTCCGGTTGAACAGTTGGAAGGGCTGTTCAATGAAGAGACGGTCGCGCTTCTGGCTGGATCGCCCGATGGTCAGGATTTTCTCCTCACCTATCTCCCCTTGATCACGACCGACGGTCGTATTGGTGCTATCGAGCTCACTGAATCAATGAACGAAATGCACGATTATGTTCAGGAAAGTCTCCGTCGTTCTGCAATTGTAGTCGGCGTCTCGATTGTTTCCGGGCTGCTATTTATGGGGGTGCTTGGAAGTTTCTGGATTGGCCGGCCAATGCGTAAATTACATGCCCAGGCGGAACGAATCGGGACGGGAGATCTCACCACCAGTATCAATCTCTCCGGACGTGATGAGTTTGCCGGGCTCTCCGCAACCATAGAGAAGATGCGCCGCCAGTTAGCCGAATCTCGAGAAGCGGAACAGCTGGCCAATGATGAAAAATATGCAGCATTGGAAAAATTACGTCATACTGAACGTCTGGCAACGCTCGGACAACTATCTGCCGGAATAGCCCATGAGTTGGGGACACCGCTGAATGTTATTGCCGGGAGAGCCAAGCTGATCGACAGTTCGGGGATGGAGGAGATTGATATCTCCCGCTCAGCAAAAATTATTGGTGAACAGGCAGAACGGATGACCCAGATTATCCGGCAACTACTCAGTTTTGCCCGCCGGGGAGAAGCACGTAAGCAGATGCTTGACCTGAATATCCTCCTCCGTGGTTTGCAATCTTTATTGGAGCCGATTGCCCATGAGCAGAGGATTGAACTGCTGGTGGAAGAGACCGAACAACCGCTGCCGG
>JAGLDI010000033.1 GCA_023145655.1 Desulfuromusa sp.
AAAAAAATGGCGCGCCAGGAAGGATTCGAACCCTCGGCCTACGGATTAGAAGTCCGTTGCTCTATCCAACTGAGCTACTGGCGCACAACTTGTGGAATCTCCCCAGAAACATAACAGACCAAGGGAGGCTGCGTTTCTAGCATGGGTTACAAACATTTGCAAATAAAAAACTGAGCTGCAAATTATAAAGATACGGTGGTTATATCCAGAACATTGGCAACTGAATAATTTCGACCCAATACTACGTCTCCAAGTTATTTGGACAACGGGGGATCATCAGCAAAAAGATCGTGCTCAGAAACAGCAGAGATCGAAGACAGGTGGTTATTTTTGCTGCCATCCCTTGCCAGTGGTACCGAATCCCCATCGACCAACCTTGACTCAGCCAGAAGGGTTACGGTGCGTTGCAGCAAATCAAACTCCAGCCCAAACCCAGGATCGTCAGCAAAAGGGTCACGATGTTGAGGTGCGGTTCGTCGTTTAACGGAAATTTCAGGGTCTTCTGCAAACGGATCGACTCTCTCCCTCCCCTCAGCATGACTGGCCACCAGTTCTGCCAGGGTTACGGCTTCTTGCGAGGATTCCACCAGCTTAAAGGTATAAAGCAATTCAGAGACCAGAGACTTTGGTTCGGGCAAATTCTCAGCAAATAAAATTGTGAGCTCAGTCAGCCAGTCGATGGCAAGCACAACCAGCTCAAGCTCAAGTTTATTGGGGAGAGTCTGGGCAATCAAATGGCGATTAAAAACAATCTCCAGTTGCTCGACTATCAGGCAAAAGGAATCAACATCAGGAACCGTGGAGACCACGTTGAAAGCCGTAGCTGCCTGGGCTGAATCGGTCAGCTGTGACAGAGTCAGGGAGTCCCCACAGAGAGAACTACGGATTGTTTTAACCAGGGTCCTTACTGCATCAAGGAATAATTGCTCATCGGTCGGCTGTTCTGACATATAAAATCCCCACTTCAATCATCTGTAATTCGTCGGACTGTACCATAAAAGATTGGTGGATTGAAATAAGCTATCTACGTCATTGTCCAGGTTAAAAGTTCATAAACTATTGGAACAGATTTTCAACTGCCTCAATATGATTTTACAAAATACCTGTCGCTAGGAGGCTGTCGGGCTATCAATGAACTGGCTACAAATCCGTTTACTTGACTCACTTTTTAGCTCCTTTTTTTGCCCCATAGCTATGGCGATAAGCCTGCAAACGAGCTAAAAATCTGTTCTCAACCCTCCGAATTTTCGCTTCAGTCCGTATAGTCCAACAGACTCCTAGAGATTTTTGAGTGAGAAAGTGATCGGAATTTCAACCTGGCTATCTATCGCTATTCCAGAGGAAATTGCAGGTTTGAATTGCCAGCGATGGATCGCTTTACGGGCAGCACTATCAAGACTTTTGTATCCCGATGATGCCAATAGATTCAGGTGACCAACTCGACCACTTTTAAGAATCAGCGCCTCGAACACAACCTTCCCTTCCCAATTGCGCAATCTGGCAACAGCAGGATAGTGGGGGGGGGGATTCAGGTCATAGCGTGGGAGTGCATTTGTGGAGATCTTTTCAGCAGCACCTTCCCTCTCTCCAACCGGAGGGGAAATCTGCTTCCGGCCACTAGCAGAACTCTTCAGCTGAGCCGGTATCTCCACCGGGGCATCGACCGGAGGGGAGTGTGATCGGGAAGTACTGATTAATTCCGTTTCCCCTTTATCAAAGTCACTCTCTTCTGCGTTCGTCCACTGCACCTCTGTTGCCTCATTATCAGTAAAATCAGTGATCTTTATGGTCGGCAATATTTCAGCAGGCAACCTGCGACCATTGACCATTGATTTAAGAGAGGGGGAAAAGTCCGGTGTGGCTGTATCGGGGGATGAAGAAACAGTGACATCTCCTGAATGGTCAGTTTCGCTCTGGTTCTGCTGGGTTGATGGAATTGATGCAGGGGTCTGAGCGTTCAAGAGTGGCAACGGTGGTTTGACCGCTGGATCAGTGGCAGGTACCGGACAAAATGAGTTAAGGGGTCTTGATACGTAATTCACCCCGATCAGATTCGATTGTGATGGCAGTCCCGGTGCCGTGAAATCAAAGGAGACGACTGCAAAATGTAGTAAGACTGAAAGGACAATAAAGAATGAGGTTCTGGCAGCCGGGTGCAAACGGGACTCCTGAAAGGGGGACAAACAAACCATAGCAACCGTGTACTGAATTCAGGTTAACTGATATGGTGCAGCGGTTCAACTATTGAGATTGAAAAAGGCTCTGGGCTCAGAAACTGATAAATATAACTCTAAAAACAAAAGTATGGGTCCTTGGATATTTCCTTATCCTGCTGTTATTCATACCGCAAATAATTTCTGCAGACAACCGGGAAACACGAAAAAATTACAGGATAACCACTTCCGGTGATGCCCGATATTCATGTTGAAGCACTG
>JAGLDI010000034.1 GCA_023145655.1 Desulfuromusa sp.
GAATTTGCAGCCAGTTCATTGATAGCCCGACAGCCTCCTAGAAATAAAAAATTTCAGTGGTGTTCCTGATTGCACATTTTTACTGCCTGCTTTAGAGTTAAACCTGAATCACAAATTATCCATATCAAGTTGGAGTATTAAAAGCATGACAAAAATAAACCTCCCCGAGAAACGTCAGGTTGGACATTTAACTCTCCTGCGGCAAGGTCGGGAAATATCACTGGCAGAATACAACTTACTGACCATTGCCGAACAACTGCAGATGATCCAGCAGGCTCAAGGGAAACAGAAGTATAACTTGCTGATCAATGCACAGCATGTAGAACAACTGGTGCCACAACTTCACCCGCAGGAACTCTATCTGACAATCAATACTCTTGGTGCGGAATATTCGACTGAACTGATCGCACTGGCCAGTACCGAGCAATTGACAACCCTGCTGGATCTGGATTGTTGGGAGGAGGACAACTTAAGCCCGGCATTATCACTTTTCTGGCTGGAGCTTCTGTTAAGTACCGGAGAAGATAAAGTTTGCCAACTGATCCGGCAAATGGAACCTGAAATTCTTGCCCTGTTTCTTAAAAAACACCTGATTATCATCCGCGGTCTGGAAGTCTATGACGATGACGATGTGGAAAACAGTAAACGACTGGAAGGAATTTACGATATTGATTACTCCAGCGAAAATGCCGAAAAAGTTATCGGAGCAATCTTAGATATCTGGCAGAGTCGGGAGCAGGAAAGTTATCTGTTGGTTATGGAGATGACCCGCAGTGAAAACATGACTGTCTTAGAGGAGGAAGTTTACCAGACCCGCAGCAACCGCTTGCTTGATCTGGGGATTATCCCCTCGGTAGAAGCAAAAGGAATCTATAGCTATATCGACCCGGAAGTATTCAGCCCGGGAGGAAAGAGTGATTTTCACCTTGAGGCAGACAATCAGATGAATCCCGCAGCTCTCCTTGCCTGTGCTGAGCCACACAACCTGCTGGCTCAACTGCTGAGTGATGGGATTAACCCTGATATTGCCAGTGAGCTGCTCTTTCTGGCTAATCGTAAGATGAGTGCAGACGCTATTGATATTTCTGATATCAGGTATGTCACTGAAGCACTTCAAGGTACCTATGACACCCTCAATCTGGCCCTTGAATTTCTGGCAGGAACAGATAGTCAAAAAGCTGGAGAAATATTTAATAATACCTACTTGTTGCACCTTTTTCAGCTGGGATCGAGCCTGATAAAAAAACGGCGATTACAAGGGGAAAAGATAGCGACAAGTCATATCTATCCATTTTTAGACTATCCGGAACTTTTATTTATCGACTCATTATTGCAGAATCCCCCAGCTTTATATCAGGAAGCTGATGCCGATGGATCAAGCAAGCCGCAGCCACTGACTTCAATTAACAACCTTACCCAAGTTGATAACCGGTTGAGCCAGATCGAATCACTGCAAAGATTGTTCAGTATCGACCTCCCCTTCAAACTTCAGCAGTACGACAGATCAGCCGAGAACCATCCTACCCTGTCAGGGATCTTTTTAACCGCCGTTGCCAATCAATTGTTGGGAAAAGAGTTTGCTCCAGTTCCACTGCTGAAAGCTGATATTGCCCGATTAAAAGATAAGACTTTTAGTGATGGCGAGATGAGTGAACATTTTTACCGTGAAATCTCTCAGTCGATGCAACAAATTGCCCCTGATTGTACCTTTTTTATCCATTTCTGTCTGGATGTCTGGGAGCATATTTTTCTAAGTTCAGATTCACACGTTGACGATAATCCAGTTTTCAATACATTATTAGTTGCTGCTGAAAATAAATAAGCTGATATTCACAGCTGAATAATCAATTGGCAGAGTTAAAAACACCCTTCGCTGCCATCTGAATCGTTGAAGGATTGAGTTCATGCCTAAAATAATTATCGCTGTGGCCCTCTTGTTATGTTGTGTGGCACTCCCTGTTACAGCTGAAAATCGGGCAAAAGCACTCAACCTCTCAACCATGCTTGGCAATCAAGTATTCGAGGGAAATCAGTCTTTAGACTCATCCCTCTTCTGGGGTGTCAATCTTGGGTACAACTTCACGGAAAACTGGGGTATTGAAGGGGTTTACACCCAAGTCGATGCCGATGCAAAAGGGGGTTCAACAACTGATACAAAGGTCAAGACGTATCATCTTGATCTCCTCTACCATTGTAGACCGACTCAGAAATTTGTCCCCTATTTTGCCCTGGGTCTCGGAATGATAGACTACAGTCCGGACCAAGGCTCGAATCAAAACAATTCACTTTTAAATTATGGTATCGGAATTAAGTATTTCATCCTCGATAACCTGATTGCCCTGCGAGCCGATGTCAGACATCTGATTGATATTCCGGAACCCTATAGCAATCTTCAATACTCCGCCGGTTTAACCTTCCAGCTGGGGAGACCCGATGGGTATAAAAAAGGGCAATAAAAAGATACAGAAGGGATCAACAGACCGGTGATAACAATTGTTGCTCAATTGATCCGGCAAAACACTGTGGCTGCCAATCCCAGTTACAGGCAGAGTTCTTTTACCTGCAGCCCTGTAGAGGTTTTTGTGTGATAAAGAAAAACCAGAACGGTTCTTCCGGAATTGTCTTGAAGGTGCTCAAATAGGGCGGCAAAATACTGAACCTTGCCACTCCGATCCATTCTTTCAACTTCCCTCTTAACCCGTTTTCTCACCGCATCCTGTTCCTGAGCAGAGAGAGCTGTATTGAAAAAATCGGGGGCAGAACCACCGACAACTCGTTGCTGATGAGCATAATCCCGGCTGAGAGATTCTCGCAATTCTTCGAGCTTCACCCCCTCGAACCGCAACCTGAGATAATTGTCAATCAGCAGATAAAGATCACGCAACGAGCGACGCTGCTGGTAGAGATCCTTCTCCCGCCAGTAATCATCCAGATCTTTCAGAAATAGTGATAACCGCCCGAACTGCTCTGTCAAGTGGGGCAGCAGAAATCTGAATCGACCACTGTTCACCAGCAGATCGAGCAGCAGACCGACCCCCCGCAGTCTCTCAAGATCGGGAAAACTGAGATCGCTTGATCTCAGAATGGTATAAGGAGGATTGGGATCATAACGGATTCCCCACCTCTCCACCTGACCGCGTAATGGCGCACCGGGAAGTAACTTCACCGGTTCTATTTGCAGATGATCTGCCCCCAGAGAGACAACCCTATCGATCGAGGCGAGAAACTGTTGATATGTTTCTCCCGGTAATCCGGCAATCAGATCAAGGTGAAGATGAATATTGGTTTTTTGTTTTAAATAAATGATGTTATCTGATAACTGTTCAAGTGATACATTACGACTAATTCGTTGTAATGTCTCCGGCAAAGTCGATTGCACCCCGATTTCAAACTGGAACATCCCTTCAGGAACCTCCTCCAATAATTCCAGAGTTGCGTGATCGAGAAGATGGGCACCAATCTCGAAATGGAAATGACTCGACCGGTTATTTTGCAGGATAAAATTGAAAATTTCCCGGCTACGCTTATTATTATAATTGAAGGTTCGATCGACAAATTTAATTTTACCAACCCTTTTGTCCATCAATATTTCCAGATCACCCTTAATCCGCTGAATTGAAAATGATCGTACCTGCTCATCAAGGGCACTCATGCAGAAACTGCAGGTATAGGGGCAACCACGGCTGCTTTCGTAATAGACCAGCCCCCGGTTCAAATCGACCAACCCGGCAGCAAAAGGAGAAGGGATTTCATCGAGGGATTCAAGCAGACTTCTCCCGGTCTCAGCAGAAGCATCCGGCAGCTTCAATCCACCAACCGGCAGTGGCTGCCTCCCCTGCTGCCATGCCAGCAA
>JAGLDI010000035.1 GCA_023145655.1 Desulfuromusa sp.
TGCTCTCCAACACAGCCATGACCATCGCCGGCTGTCTGATGCTGTTCGTCATCCTCACCGGACCAACCCATTACATTATGAGCGCGATCATGGGAGGGGCTGGCGATTACTTCTCAAAAGTTCTGACCCAGGGGTTCCAGACTCTGACCTTTTATGATGAGGCCATAGGCAACTGGTTTCAGTCCTGGACCCTCACTTACATGGTCTGGTGGCTGGCTTGGTCACCGTTCGTGGGCGTCTTCATCGCTCGTATTTCCAAGGGGAGGACCATCAAGGAATTTCTCCTCGGTGTGGTTCTGGTGCCGACGGTTTTCTCGATCTTCTGGTTTGGCGTTTTTGGCAGTATCGGATTTTATGGAGCCCTGAAAACAGATGTGGCAATCTTGGAGGTGGTTGAAACCCACATTGACAGCACCACGTTTTTTGTCCTCCAACATTTGCCGTTTTCCGTTCTGACCATCGGTGCAACGGTTATCGCTGCTTTTCTCTTTGTAGTAACGAGCGTGGTCAGTGCGGCATTTGTCCTCTCCATGTTCTCCAGTGGTGGAGATCTCAATCCATCCACAAAGACGAAACTGGTCTGGGGAGTGGTTCTGGGGGCACTTGGGCTGGTGATGATTTTCTCCAACAGCATCGATGCCGTCAAAAGCATCATCGCCTTGGGTGCCTTACCGTTCGTTTACATCGTTTTGTTGATCGCCGTCTGTTTTATTAAAGAGCTGAGAAAGGAGACCATAAAATGACGCCGCAACTAGCCAATCTGGTGGATACATTACTCAACATCAACGTTTTCGTGTTCGTCGGCATCCTTGTCTGGCTGTTTCTTAAAAAAGATTCCCAGGGGAAATAGATATGTCCCCATTTAACTCCTGCGGCACTCTGGTTAATACTCATTTTTTCGCACGAATATGCTATTCTCCCTCTCCGAAGGAGCATAACAAACAATGAGTAGACAAAAAACGATTCTGGCGGTGATCGCCGACGCCGAGGGAGAAGTCTTTGAACATCCTGATTTGCTGATGGCAGGGATGAACGGCATGACAATCTGTCATCCCGGGGAGAACGAGTTAATTCCCCTTCCCGAAGGGAGTCGCCTGTTTACCATCCCAGATACACCGCCGATTGGTTTTGATCGCAACAGCGGCAAACAGAAAACCATCGATTCTCTGCCAGAAAGCTGGGGCGGTGGAATGGCTCAAGCGGTATCTGCTTTTACCACCCCTGCTTTTACCCGCACCCTGTTACCAGCAGCAGACTATGCAAAAAAAGAAGTTGAACTGACACTCTGGTCTTATACCGCCGTTGGCTGGTGTGTTGAAGAAGAGCGTTTTTATGTTGCAGCGGTGCGGGTTGATCGCAACCAGCAGTGGGAAACAGAACACTTTGATGATCGCAAACTTGAACCGCTGGTGCGTAAACGGGTTGCTGAACAACCTGATAATCGCCTGGTTGAACAACTCTCACGCTGTGCCCTCGATTACCATTGTTTTGCGGCAAAAAACATGTTCTTCGGACGGTGGGAAGCCCCCCTCCCCTGTTCTCCAACCTGCAACGCCCGCTGTATCGGTTGTATCTCTTTACAGGATGAACCAGAAGTGTGTCAGGCAAGTCAGGATCGTTTGATTTTTGTCCCCACGGTTCAGGAACTCTGTGAAGTGGCAGTACCACACCTTAAAACTGCCGAGAATGCAATTGTATCATTTGGTCAGGGGTGTGAAGGGGATCCGATCCTGCAAGCCGACCGGATTGCCGAATCGGTCAAGGAAATGCGCAAGCATACCTCACGCGGAACAATCAATTTCAACTCAAATGCTTCTATCCCCAACGCTATCGACAAACTTGCTGAAGCGGGGATTGATTCGATCAGAATTTCACTCAATTCGGTTCAAGAACGATTCTATAACGCCTATTATCGGCCGATAAAATATCACTTTGATGATGTGATTGAATCGGCCCGGCGAGCAAAACAGCACGGTTTATTCACTATGCTCAATTATCTGGTTTTCCCAGGAATTACAGATCGGGAGGATGAGATAGAGAAGCTTCTGGAAATAATTGACACTATTGGCATCGATATGATCCAGATGCGCAATTTAAGTATCGACCCCCTGCTCTACTGGAAATCAATGGGGGCTGAGGGTTCGGGGATTGGTATGAAAAAAATGCTGGATCGGGTTAAGCAAGAGATTCCACAGATTCAATACGGTTATTTTAATCGTACCAAGGATGATTTTTACCCGTCGGGATATGAAACCGATTGGCCATTACCGGCGACTTTATAAAATAGTTGGGATTTACGATATATTCATGCAAATTTGTGTTGTCGTGATGGGTTGGAATATCCAACTAGCAGGCTGTTGAAAAATAATTCAACCTCATTGCTTCTTCGGGCAACACGCGAAGCACATTTAATAAAACATCAAATTGTTCAGATGACTTTGTTTCCATTATTTTTTTCACCTTGCAAATTATTATACGGTTCAGGACAACATTACCCAATCAAGAAAAACTCAGAGAGTTTAACTCAAAACTGGTTATTTCTAACCTGATAACACGATACTTCTACTTGATATCCTGAAACTTGACAATTCTATCGAAACCCAAAAATGACGAAAAGACAAGGTGATATGCAGGCGGGTTACAACCGTATTCTGGGGACACGTAACAAGTACATGTCCCTAGAACACTACATCCAGCGCACTCGAAACACTACCAGAACTGCCAGTAACCCGTCTGCAACACGTAAAGCCCCAGCACCAGATTGGTTACCGCATGGGCAAGAATGCACTGATAGATACTTTTAGTCCAATAGAGGAGCAGGCTGTAAGAAACTCCCGCCATGATCCCGGCCAGAAAAAGATTATGTTCCAGACCGAACAGAACGGCACAAATCAAAAATGAGGTGAGGGTATAGGTACCGATTCTAATGGTGGTAAAATCGGCAGTGATAATGTAGCGCAACATGAAAGAGCGCCAGAACAACTCTTCCATGATCGGCACCACCAGTGCAGCACCAAAGAGTCGAGAAAAAATCATAATATTGCGGGTGGTCGCATCATCAATCAGGAACGGATCAAAGCCTTTACTTTCACCAAAAGTGGCAATCCCCCAATCCATATTGATCCAGAGGACAAAAACCAACAAACCAAGCAGAACACTGGCCACAGTGTGGGTAAGGTTCTTGAAATCAGCAAAGTTCAATTCGCCATACTTACGCCAGAAAAAGATCAGCAGACCAGTCACCAGAAGTGCTTTGATCGGATAGAGATACAACAACTGTCGCGCAGTCAGTTCCAGCCAACCCTTAACAACCGTCCATTCCAAAACCTGCTGGAAACCAATAAAGAGCATAAACACCGCAAAAGGAATAATCCGAAACCAACCCGCCTTACCCATACATCCCTCCAAAAAACATCAATTTAACTGTTTCCACTCAGTTGTTACCTGCTGCGCTTCAGCCATAAAGGCAGTAAAATCGCTCTCCAGTTCCTCACGCCACAATTCCAACTGAGAAAAACCAGACGCTACTGGAATTTTATGCTTAAGCCGCTCTTCCAACCGCTGTAGCACCCTGTGTATAATTTCCGGCTGACGGTAAGCGGTCAGCCAGTCATACTCGATCATTCGTGGCAATTGCTGCTGCAATCCCGGGCTGAGTAGATCGTAGCAGAATTGCAGACCGCGATAAACATCTTGTGAAAATTCGGCCAGAGGCTGATCTGAATACTCATCCCAGCGGCAGGCCAAAAAATGATCGTAGAAGACATCAACCAGGACACTTCTCGCATAACGAAAGCGGGGATCCAAACGCCGCCGACTGGTCTGGAATATTTCACTGCGCTGGGTCAAAGTGTCAATATGTCGATGCAGCTTCAAATGTCTGGACAGTTCTTGCGGGAAAGTTACAGGGACTGCCCCTTTGACAAAATCCCCCATCAGTGAGCCCGACCAGGCCAGTGGATTTGAATCAGAAAAATAGAGGTGTGCCAGATAATTCATAGTCAACGGATCAGGAAAGCTGTTTGATCTGGTTTTTTAACTCATCCAAAGCCGCTTGATTACTATAATCGACAGATAATAGATGCTGGAATAGCTCCAACATTAATTGGTGCTGTCCGGTACGGACAAAACGTTGTGTCACTATTTCAATGTGGTTCTTAATTTTGCTATTGTTTGCTACCAGCAAGCCAAAAAAATAGATCGCGCTCTGCCAGTCTTTTTGCTCGCTACAAAGAGACACCAAGCCCGCTGTGGAATAAATATCCTCACCAAATTCCAGTGATTTTCGATAACTCCGCTCTGCTTCTTCAAAACGACCCAAATGAAAATAAGCGTCTCCCATCCGCGTATACAGGCTCTGGGTTCCTTCTGAATGAGATAAAATTTTCTGCCAGACTTCAATCGCTTGATCATATTGACGATACCAGCGATAACAGTTACCCAATCCATAAAGGGCATAGGGATTATCTGCGTCAATCTTAAGAGCTCGTTTGAAATAGTCTTCTGCGCGCTCAAAATCAGAAATTCGCCAACAAAGTTTACCAACAATTGTCAGGATATGAAGCTCATTCTTATCAAACTTGAGAACTTTTTCATACGTCTCTATCGCCGCACTCTCTTTACCTAACCGGTGTTGTAAATCAGCCAATCCGGTCAAGGCAAAACGGTCATCAGGTGAGTTGTTAAGAATCTGGAGATAAACCTGCTCAGCACGCCCAAACTGCGCCAGGGCCTTACAGCTATCAGCAATCCGGGTCATAACAAATTTGTCCAGCGGGCGCAAAACCAAGTAGCGATCCCAGTGTTGGATTGCCTCTTTGTGACGATTCATTTTTTTACAGACATCGCCTAACCCACGCAGAGCAAACAGATTATTCCTGTCAACCTCCAGCAGCGTCCGGTAACACCGTTCGGCCCC
>JAGLDI010000036.1 GCA_023145655.1 Desulfuromusa sp.
GGAAAATCACCAAGTTCGCGGCAGGCATCTCCCATCCCCGAAAGAAGGTAGGGATTTTCCGGCTCCAGTTCTAACCCTGATGAAAACAGTTCACGCGCTAAATGATATTCTCTGGCGCGCAATTTCTGCCGCCCTTTTTTAGAAATATCAATAACTGAAAGTGGCTTCATATCATTGTGGGAATGTTTATTGACTGGCTGATCCACTATTTCTCCTGAACTTTTATTTTATTGGCCATAGTGACTGAATTTATCTACCACCCGTTGCATCTCCACGTCTTCCACCAGAACCGGCTGCCCAACCGTTTTTGTCTGATAGTAGATTCTGGAGACCAACTCAATTTCCTCAGCGACATTGAAACAATTTTTCATATCTGTAGCAACAGCCACCAGACCATGGTTTGCCAGCAGGACAGCATTATAGGAACCAATACTCTTAATAATATTATCAGCTAACTCGGGAGTGCCGAAAGTGGCATAAGGGGCTAGTGGAACTTTATCGCCGGAAAATGCAACGAGGTAATGGACCGCTGGAAGTTCCCAGTGAAGACAGGCCAGCGTTGTGGCATAGACTGAATGGGTATGAACAACCGCCCCAATCTCGGCACGAGCCGCGTAAAGGGCCAGATGGAAACCTAACTCACTTGAGGGTTTACGCTCTCCGTCAACAGTTTTCCCGCTAAGATCCACCACTACGACATCGGCAACCGTAACATCATGGTAATCAATCCCGCTGGGGCTGATCGCAATCAGATTATCCTCAGCAGAGAGAATACTCAAATTCCCTCCACTGCCGGTGGTTAACCCAGACCGGATCATTTTCAAACCATAATCAACAATCTGTTGCCGCTGTTGGAGCATCAGCATGAACAATCTCCCATGACAGAACCTGGATTATCGATGCAAGGAACGCCGGTCATTCAGTTTTTTTTCGTTACGATCTCTGTTTCAGGAAGGTCAAGTTTAGCAATATGGGTGTTAACACGTTTTGCGTCCAACCTTGCCAAAAGAGGTGCTGTATGTGACATAAACTCAGCCAGATGCTCTTTACTGACAGATTTAGCTGATGGAGCTTTCAGTTTGAGGGGATTAATCGGTTTACCGTATCTGGTCATACGAAAATCAAGATGGGGACCAGTTGAAAATCCAGTACTACCAACATAAGCTATAACTTGCCCTTGGCTAACCCGCTTGTTCTTAGCCATTTTCTTGGCAAACCCGTGCAAATGGAGATACATGCTGATATAACCATTACTATGGCGAATTTTTAGATAGTTTCCGTTTCCCCTGCCATAACCTTTCGCAATAATTGTACCATCTCCAATAGCCTTAACCGGCGTACCAATTGGAGCGGCATAATCGATTGCCGGATGTGGTTTATAAACCTTGGAAATTGGGTGTAACCGCCGCATTGTGTAGCCAGAAGATATCCGGGTAAAGGAGAGGGGTGCCTTGAGAAAAGCTTTGCGCATGTTGCCACCGTTCTCATTATAAAATGACATTTTTTGATCCCCGTCGGCAAAACGGATCGCTTTAAATGCATTATTCTGATTTACAAATTCAGCAGCCAGAACATGACCGTAACCTGCGGGTTGCCCTTCCCTGAAACGCTTTTCAACCAACACCAGGAATGAATCTCCTACTCGCAGATCAAGGATAAAATTAATGTCCCAGCCGAAAATGTCAGCCAGAACAAAAGCCAGTTCAGGCTCTTCTCCAATTTCAGCAACGGCTTCAAACAAACTTGTTTTAATGGTGCCCTGGATCAGTTCAGTTGTTACATCATAGACAATCGACTGCCGCTCCATCTTGATCTGGTCAGTTTCACGGCTGATAGCCAGTTGCTCTTCAGGGTCAATTTCGTAGATAAAGCTGCTGAATTGACCGTCTATGGTGACGATCCGGTACGGGTGTCCGGCACAGATTTTAGTAAAAGGAAAGATATCTCGACTCTGCAAGTTCAAGTTATAGATTTCTTGTGCGGTAAAATAATTCCCTAAAAGGGCAGTAATAGAAGATCCAGCAGGAACAGTATTTTTTATCTCCTCACGTAGCAGTTCAGGTGGTACTGGTGGAGAAGCACTGGCAACAATCGGGGTTTCCCGAGCCTCTAGCTTCGAACCAGAGCTGCTACTGAACAGGAGTAAGCCAATCCCAAAAAGCAATATTAAAACCGCAGATACAGCTATTTTTACTGGTTTTAACTTAGATTTAGACGATTTTTCTGCAACACGTGGAGGCTGGAAATCTTGATTTATACTC
Organism: Desulfuromusa sp.; assembly: GCA_023145655.1. Classification (GTDB taxonomy): domain Bacteria; phylum Desulfobacterota; class Desulfuromonadia; order Desulfuromonadales; family Geopsychrobacteraceae; genus Desulfuromusa. The sequence continues at coordinate 2,262 of JAGLDI010000036.1, forward strand.
ATCGATACACCAAAGTGAAGATTAGTAAACGCTTAAGCCTAGTTGTTTAATTTGAGGATTATAACAGTTGTGTCTTTCCGCTGTCTAGCCTCAATTTATTTCCTTTTTTCGGCATTGCCAGATTTGTAGCATGAGGATAATATGGTCGCTCACTCACAACAGCAAGGAACTTAAATTATGGTCAACAAACAGAGAATTTGTGATGAATTTATCCGCCAGGCATCTATTGACAGCCCATCATTTAAAGAAGCTGAAATAGCAGAGTACCTCGCCAAACGCTTCCAAAAACTTGGAGCAGAAATTTATTTTGATGATGCCGGGGAAAAGATTGGTAGCAATAGTAGCAACATGATTGCCAGATTATCAGGAACCAAGTCTGGCGCGCCATTGCTCCTCTCTGCGCATATGGACACAGTCACCCCGGCAGAAAATGTGACTCCGGTTCTCAAAGATGGCATTTTTACCAGCGCAGGAGAAACTATTCTTGGTGGGGATGATAAATCTGGAATCGTGGAAATCATCGAAGCAATTGAGGTTTTGAATGAGCAGGACATCCCCCATGTCCCTCTGGAAATTGCTATTTCAATTTGTGAAGAGCAAGGTCTACTCGGGGCAAAGCAGCTGGATTTCACAAAATTCAAAGCGAAGTACGGGATCGCTCTGGACACAACCGGCATTGACATAGTCATCAACCGTGCTCCTGCTGCTAATCGTTTTAAAATTGATATTTCGGGCCATGAAGCCCATGCCGGTGTCTGTCCTGAACAGGGCGTATCAGCAATTCAAATTGCCAGTCGAGCAATTGCCAAAATGGTTCTGGGTAGAATTGATGAAGAGACCACTGCCAATATCGGGACAATTCATGGTGGGCTTGCTTCAAACATTATCCCTAAATGTATCAGCCTGCGTGGTGAGGTCCGTAGCCACGATATCAACAAACTGCGCAAACACACTGAGTTAATTATTGCTGCCGTCGAGGAAGAAGTTGCTAACGCCACCATCACCGTTGCAGGCGAAACCAAACGTGCCTCCATGGCTCTTGAGTTAAAAGAAGATTTTTCCCCGATGCGCGTCGCTGAAGATGCTCCAATTCTACAGATTATTCACGAAGCAGGCGCTGCTCTGGGACGGCCACAGGAAATTCGTGCTGCCGGGGGCGGTTCAGATGCCAATATCTTTAATGGCAATGGCATCGAGATGGTTATCGTTGCAACTGGAATGTCCAAGGTTCACACCATTAACGAGCAGATTGCTGTTGATGACATGGTCAAGGCCAGTGAACTGCTGGTGGAAATCATCCGCAGGGCGTAATTTTGATGCAAGCAACAAAACAAATAGTAAAAATACAGCATCCCCCGATCACAGAAGTCAAAAGCTGGCTATCGGGACGCGTATTCCCTGCAGAAAAACCATTAATTGACCTCTGTCAGGCGGTACCCAGTTATTCCCCGCCGGCAGAATTGATTGAACATCTGAAGAGCTCATTTGATGATTCACAAACATTTAAATACAGCCCCGACGAAGGTCTTTCTGATGTCCGGAATGAGGTTTGTAGCTGGTACCAACGTCACTATCAGGGAGCGCCCACATCCGATCAACTGTGTCTGACAATTGGTGCCAGTCAAGCCTTCTGGCTTGCCATTTCTGCTCTCTGTCAGCCGGGTGACGAGGTCATTGTCCAGCTTCCGGCTTACTTTGATCATCCGATGGGATTGCAGGCACTTGGGATCAAGGTAGTTTATGCTCCCTTTAATCCAGAGACCGCTGGTCAACCAGATATCGAAACAATCAGCCACTTGATTGGCCCGAAAACCAAAGCGATCCTGCTGGTGACACCAAGTAATCCCACCGGTGCGGTCATTTCACCAACCCAGATTGCCGCTTTTTTTGAATTGGCTCAATCACGCAACATCAGTTTGATTCTGGATGAAACCTATAATGCCTTTATCGGCACCACACCACATCTGCTATTCAACCGCTCAGACTGGCCAAATAATTTTATCCAGATTGCCTCATTCGGCAAAACTTTTGCCCTGACCGGGCTACGTTGCGGTGCGTTAATTGCGGATGATAAATTTATTCAGCAGGCATTAAAGATTCAGGATAGTATGGTAGTCTGCCAACCACGAATCACACAACTGGCATTAGAGTTCGGTTGTCGGCATTTGGACGACTGGGTGGCAAATAATGCTGTAACAATGCAGCAGCGTCATGATCGCTTCAAAACCGATTTTCTGGCAGCAAAAACCAACTTCAAACTCATAGCCAGCGGTTCGTTTTTCGCCTGGGTTAAACATCCGTGGGAGGATCTGACGGGACGCCTGGCGGCAAAGCGGCTGGTTGAAGAAGCCAATTTGATCTGCCTGCCGGGGGAAACTTTCGGCCCGGATCTGGAACCCTACCTGCGTCTCTCTTTTGGAAATATTGAAGTTTCACAAATTACGGAGGTCGTTGGAAGGTTTCAGGAAATTTGAGAAGAAGAAGCCATTAGCCTCCCTCTTTCAAGTTCATTTCAAATCTTCAGTTTCTATTTGGAAGTGTTGAATGAAGATGCTGTTTCTGCAGTGCTGCCTTGATCTCTTCGACACAGTCGTAAGGGACCCGGATACCACGGACTCCCTTACCAACCTTAATCATCGACCCGCTATCCCCGTGATAATCGGAACCCCCAGTGACAACCAGCTTATGCCTCCGAGCCAGCTTGATCAACCAATCGGTATCTTCCAGACCAGAACCATTATTATAGGCTTCAATACCATCCAGACCCAAACCAACCAATTCAGCAACTAATCTTTCCAATTTGTGCCGATCACGGGTCACATAAGGGGGGTGAGCCAGCACCACAATCCCGCCACTGCCATGAATCAACTTGATCGCTTCATCAGCCGGAAAATAGCGCTTTGATACATTACAGGGAACCAGATAGCGCGTAAAAGCTTCATCATTATTGCTGACATATCCAGCCTGACGTAAGGCCAATGCAATATGGGGACGCCCAATTGTCCCCCCGGCTAACTGGCGAACAGCCTCAGGATCGATGGGCTGCTGCTTTTCATCTAGCAACTTCAGATTGACCTTTTCAACAATCTGCCGATTACGGGTCGCCCGAAATTCCTGGAATTCAGCTAATGCCCTGATCAGATAAGGATCCTGATAATCAAACCCATACCCAAGCAAATGCATATCGGTATAGTAAAACCACTGGCTCGACAGCTCTACCGCCGGAATAACCTCTATCCCCACAGCATTACCGGCAGCAATAGCCCGGCTGATCCCATCAATATTATCGTGATCGGCCAGTGCAATAGCACGAACTCCCGCTTTCTGTGCTAAACCAACAACCTCTTCTGGTGATAAATAACCATCCGAACAGGTCGAATGAAGATGTAGATCAATGTATGCTGTTTCCATCTGGTTATTATTTCCTTTTCTCGGGCAAGAATCCAGTTTTTTTAAAGATCTTTTCCTTAAAACTGTTTTACACAACAAAAGTTTCAGACATTGCAGAACTCAGTCTTGACCATTACCGGACAAACCTGTAAACATGAGACAACTGCTAACGAGAGTATATTAAACATGCCACCACGTCTTGCCGTCAATAATCTGCAAAGCTATTTCTTTACCCGCACCGGGTTAATCAAAGCTGTCGATGATGTCTCCTTTAATATCGCTCAGGGAGAAACTCTGGCATTAGTTGGAGAATCGGGCTGTGGCAAGTCGATGACAGCCCTCTCTCTATTGCGCTTACTCCCTGAACCGGGTCGGATTGTTGGTGGGGAAATTTCTCTTGATGGTCGTGATCTGTTGCGTTTACCCGATGTGGAAATGCGACGAATCCGGGGGAATGAAATTTCAATGATCTTTCAGGAGCCAATGACCTCGCTCAATCCGGTTTTACGGATTGGAGAGCAAATTGCTGAAGTTCTCCGACTTCATCAGGGAGACACAAAACAACAAGCGCTGGAACAGGCTGCAGAGTTATTAATCCAGGTTGGAATTGCTGATCCCAAACGAAGGTTACGTGAATACCCCCATCAACTTTCAGGGGGGCAACGGCAGCGCATTATGATTGCCATAGCTTTAGCATGCGATCCGAAACTGCTGATTGCCGATGAACCTACAACAGCTCTTGATGTGACCATTCAGGCCCAAATTATGGATCTCCTGCTGGAGTTAAAAGAACAACGGCAGATGGCCACTTTGTTGATCAGTCATGATCTCGGCGTTGTTGCCGGCAATGCCGATAAACTGGCGGTGATGTATGCAGGGCAAATTGTCGAATTTGGAACCGTCAAAAGAATCTTTGAAAACCCACTCCATCCCTATACGCAAGGATTACTCCAATGCATTCCCCGACTCGGGCAAAAAAACCGCCTGTCAACGATCCCCGGTCAGTTGCCTGATTTGAGAAAGCAGCTGGAAGGATGCCTGTTCCTGGATCGCTGTCCCGGTCCCTGTGCCCCCTGTGGACACCAATCACCAGAAATCGAGGAGTTTGAACCAGATCATTGGGTCAGATGTTGGAGATATTAAGTGTCATTTCTTGAAGTAAAAAATCTGCGCAAAAGTTTTCGCCTGACCGACTCTCTGGGTCGAGCTGCAGGACAACTGGTTGCTGTCGATAATCTCTCCCTCAGTTTACAGCAAGGGGAAACGCTGGGACTGGTTGGTGAGTCTGGGTGTGGAAAGTCAACAACCGGGAAGTTGATTCTCCAGTTATTACCGTCGGACGGAGGTCAGGTAATTTTTGATGGAGAAGATTTAACCCAACTCTCAACCAGACAGATGCGCCCCTATCGACGGCGGATCCAGATGATATTTCAGGATCCCTTTTCATCTTTGAATCCGCGCATGACTGTTGGATCAATTTTAAGTGAACCGCTGCTGATTCACCGTTTGGCTCCACCCCGTCAGGTTCGTGACCGGGTGATAGAACTTTTGGAAAAAGTGGGGCTCTCGGCTGAACATGAACAACGTTATCCCCATGAGTTTTCCGGTGGGCAACGGCAGCGAGTAGGAATAGCCCGGGCTCTGGCCGTTGAGCCACAACTGATTATTGCCGATGAACCTGTTTCGGCCCTTGACCTGTCGGTTCAGGCACAGATTTTAAATCTGTTGCAGGGTTTTCAGCAAGAGCACAACCTCAGTTACCTTTTCATTGCTCATGATCTTGCGGTTATAGAACATGTCAGTGATCGTATTGCAGTGATGTATCTGGGGAAAATTGTTGAACTGACCAGTGCTGAGGAACTGTATAAGAACCCCTGCCATCCTTATACTGAGGCACTCCTGAATGCCGTACCGGTTCCAGATCCAGATCAACCCCGCCCGACAGCCCTAAAGGGGGAGATTCCTTCCCCGGTTAATCCCCCGAGCGGTTGTTATTTCCACCCTCGCTGCCCCTATGCTGATGATCGCTGCCGGCAACAGCAACCTGAGCTGCTTGACATAGGCCATAAGCACCAGGTCGCCTGTTACCATAGTGAGCAGGTTGGACGTTTTCTCCTGCAAAAATAACCTTTTCGCCATTTATTCATTCACAAACTCTGCATGGTGACGTTAGTATGGGTAAATATGACCCTATTGAAGTTCACACTGACTCCCAGTAGCGACCATGACACCTAAAAACAGAAAAAGATCAGATCATAATCTTGGCTTGAGCACCCTGCAGGATATCAGTGCCCTGATTCTACAATCCCACGATCTTGATGAAACTATCAGAAACATTGTTGAACTGGTCGCCCAACGGGCCCACTCTGATGTCTGTTCACTCTATTTTCTCGAGGATGACCAACAGACACTGACCCTGCGAGCAACCTACGGGCTGGATCCTGCTGCGATTGGTCAGGTCAAAATGAAAATCGGTGAAGGACTCACCGGCAAGGTCGCTGAAAAGCAGCAAATTCTATCCATTGAAGAGCCACAGAACCATCCCGATTACCGCTTCTTTGCTGAAACCGGCGAGGAACATTTTCACACCTTTGTCGGCATTCCCCTTTTTGACCGCAGACAATCAATCGGGGTTCTGGTTATTCAAACCAGAGAGTCTCATGTTTTCAGTTCTGATGAATTAGCCACCCTGACAACCATCGCCTTTCAGGTCGCCTCAATTGTTGTTAATGCAAAGCTTCTTGATGCTATCGACAGTTATGCCCTGCCGGATTCTGAAACAACCACACACACAACCGAAGCAGCAGAACTGGATGTGCAAAGAAGCTCGCTCTTACGTGGGAAGACCGCCTACCCAGGAGTAACCAGTGGACCGGCCAATATTATCGATCAACAGTTCGGCTTCGCCGATGTTTTCGATGAGAGTAATATCGATACCCCGGCAGAACTGCAACGTCTGGATGAAGCTTTAAGGAAAACCCGAATTCAAACCCTCTATCTGGAAAAAAGGGTTGCGGAACAACTGACCCAGGAAGATGCGGCAATCTTCCATACTCACCTGATGATCCTTGAAGATCGCGGCTTTATTGAGCGACTTCATCAGCTGATTGAAAAACGACACAGTGCCCCCTATGCCTTGAAAAAAGTGATCCATGGCTACTTGGAAGCGTTCAATAAAATGGAGGATCCCTATTTACGCGAACGTGCCGCTGATATGGAAGATATTGGCCGGCGCTTACTCGCCAACCTGGTGGGGAAAAATAGTGATGGCTTGCACCTTAAACAGAGTGGAATTCTGGTAGCAAAAAGGTTATTACCTTCCGACATGGCAATTCTCGACCATGATATGATTATGGGCATTATCATTGAGTCCAATGAAGCTAATTCACACTCGGTCATCATGGCTAAGGCCCTGGGTATCCCGGCATTGATCGGGGTTAAAGGTGCTGTTTCTGAAATCGAACCCGATGCCAACTTGATTCTGGATGCCAATTCCAGTTGTGTATATCAAAACCCTGCCAATACAATTATTGAAGAGTATGACCGGCTACAGCAAGAACGACTGCTGGAAAAAGAACGGCTTAGTGAACTTCGCGATATTCCGGCAACAACAAGAAACGGACAGCGGATCTACCTGCGGGCCAATATTGGACTGGTCAGTGATATAGGTGTCGCAAAAAGTAACGGTGCAGAAGGGGTTGGTCTGTACCGGACCGAATTTCCCTACATGGCTCGAAGTAACTTCCCGGACCGTGAGGATCAATACCAACTCTATAAAAAAGTAGTCGAAGAATTTTCCGGAGCTCCGGTAACAATCAGAACTCTTGACATTGGTGGGGACAAAACCCTCCCCTATTTCAACCAGCCGAAAGAGGATAACCCATTTATGGGGTGGCGCTCTGTCCGGATCAGCCTGGATAATCGAGAGTACTTTCAGACCCAGATTGAAGCGATCCTGATGGCGGCCCGGCACGGTCCAATCCGTCTCTTGTTCCCGATGATTTCAAATATGGAGGAGATTCGCAGCTGCAAAAAAATTGTTCAAGATGCAATGGAAAATCTGCAGTGCAACCAGATTCCCTTTGCCAAAAATGTCCCCCTTGGGGCGATGATTGAAGTTCCAGCAGCGGTTCGACTTGCACCACATCTGGCGAAAGAAGTTAATTTTTTTGCTTTGGGAACAAATGACCTGATTCAATACCTTCTCGCGGCTGATCGTTCCAACCCCCGGGTCGAAAATTACTACGATCCACTCCACCCAGCGGTACTTCTTTCAATCGACTACTTGGCACAAATATCCGCTACAAATAATGTTGAACTCTGTGTCTGTGGCGAGATGGCAACTGATCCGCTCTGCCTGTTAGCATTGATTGGTCTGGGAATTGATGAATTTTCCCTTTCAGCTCCTTACATTCCCAGACTCAAACATTTAATCAACCGGATTGATACTGATGCAGCGCAAAAGCTCCTCCAGCAATTATTACTTGAAGCAGACAGTCACACCATCCGTAAGCATCTTGAAGAGACCATTGAAAACCTTCCGCTAACCGACTTCTCAGCCGTTAAAACAGATCCAGAGGATATCTAAACCAAACAGCTATTCAACTATCGTAGCTTATTCCAGAACCACCAGTAAATCACCCTGACCGATCTGATCCCCCTCACCAAAAATCAGATCCTTGATAATCCCCGCCCGTTTGGCTTTAATATTAGTCTCCATTTTCATTGCCTCAGAAACCAACAACACATCCCCCTCCGCAACTTCATCACCAACATTGACCATAATTTTGAAAATTTTACCCGGCATCGGTGCACCGATCTCCTTACTGTCATCAGGATCGGCCTGTACATGGCTGCTTTCATCAGCTTCCACAGAAAGATCTTTAATCGTGGCACTACGTGGTTCGCCATTTAATTCAAAATAAATATTCCGAGTTCCATCTTCGCGAACCCGCCCGATGGCATTCAGCTTAACAATCAGAGTTTTACCCGCTTCGATGTCAATGGTCACCTCATCACCAACATCGAGACCGTAGAAGAATACCGGGGTTGGTAGAACGGAAACATCACTGTACTCCTGGCGGAATCGATCAAACTCTTCAAACACTCCGGGATACAATACCGCCGAAAGGACATCTCGCTCAGAAACCTTGTGTCCCAGCTTTTTCTCCAGCTCATCTCGTTTCAGGACAAAATCGACAGGCTCCAGCAATTCACCGGGGCGGCAGGTCAGTGGTTGCTCCCCTTTCAGGATAACTTTCTGCAGTTTTTCAGGAAATCCGCCATAGGGTTGACCAATCATCCCTTTAAAAAAATCAATCACCCCCTGTGGGAAAGTCAACTCATGACCACGCTCGTAAATATCCTTCGGTTCAAGATCATTCTGCACCATGAACATGGCCATATCACCGACAATCTTGGATGACGGTGTCACTTTGACCAGATCCCCGAACAGGTCATTGACCTTACGGTACATCTCCTTGCACTCTTCCCAGCGGTGCCCTAAACCCAACCCTTCAACCTGGGGTTTATAGTTGGAATACTGCCCACCTGGAATTTCATGATCATAAACCTGAGCCGTTCCACTACGTAATTCTGATTCAAAGGGAGCATAATAGGTACGACAAGTCTCCCAGTAATTAGCAAGTTTCTGCATCCCCTCTCGGTCCATCTGTGGATCCCAGATCGTCCCTTCTAAAGCAGCCAACAACGCATTAAGATTGGGCTGAGCAGTTAACCCTGAAATTGAAGAGAGGGCAACATCAACGATGTCACAACCTGCTTGCGTTGCAGTTAACAACATTGAACCACCATTGCTGGAGGTATCATGAGTATGGAGATGAATTGGCAAGCCAATTTCGTTCTTTAAAGCCTTGACCAGTTTTTCCGCGGCAAACGGCTTAATCAATCCAGCCATATCCTTGATAGCAAGGATATGAGCACCCATATTTTCTAGCTCTTTTGCCATCTCGACGTAATATTTAAGAGGATATTTATCCCGTTTCGGATCAAGAATATCGCCGGTGTAGCAGATAGATGCTTCACAGATCGCACCACTTTTGATCACCGCATCCATGGCCACCTGCATCCCTTTGGTCCAGTTCAGCGAATCAAACACCCGGAACACATCAATGCCACTCTCGGCAGCTTTACTGACAAACTCCTGCACTACATTGTCGGGATAGTTGGTATAACCAACCGCATTCGATCCCCGCAGCAACATCTGAAAGAGGATATTGGGGATTTTGGCGCGTAAGCGATCAAGACGTTCCCATGGATCTTCACGCAGAAATCGCATCGAAACATCATAAGTTGCCCCACCCCACATCTCGAGAGAAAACAGACCACCACCAAGATGGGCTGTCGCTTCTGCAATTCGGTCCAGATCAAAGGTACGAAACCTGGTCGCAACCAGCGACTGATGAGCGTCACGCATTGTTGTATCAGTCAACAACAGTTGCATATTTTTACGCGCCCATTCTGCTAGTCCAGTCGGCCCTTTTTCCCGCAGGATATCACGGGTTCCACGGGGATGTTGCTGTCCATAGGGGATCTCTGGTACTTCTGGTTCACGGAGGGTGGCAAATGTGAGAGCTTTTTCCGGAGCAATTCCCGGATATCCGTTAACCGCAGTATGGCCAATAAAGTTGAGAATTTTGTTGGCGCGATCCTTTTTAACCCGCAAATCAAAAACTTCCGGGTGTTTCTCCAGAAAAGAGGTATCACACTTCCCCTGGAGAAAAACCGGATGAGTCATCACCTTTTCAAGAAAGCCGATGTTGGTATTCACCCCACGGATTCGGAACTCCTGCAGTGCCCGGTGCATGGTTCTTGAAGCATCGGCAAAGGTCAGACCCCAGGTCGAGATTTTGACCAGCAAAGAATCATAATGAGGGGTAATATGGGCTCCTGCGTAACCAGCAGCTGCATCAAGACGCACTCCGAAACCGGCAGCAGTTCGATACGCTTTAATTGTTCCGAAATCAGGGGCAAAGTTATTCATCGGATCTTCGGTCGTAATTCGCGACTGAATAGCAAAGCCACGCAACTCAATATCTTTCTGACTCTTGATCCCGATCTCCGGATCTGCAAGTTTGTAACCCTCAGCAATGCGGATTTGTGCCTGCACCAGATTCCGCATCGTCACCAACTCGGTAACCGTGTGTTCGACCTGAATCCGTGGATTTACCTCGATAAAATAGAAATTTTGTTCTTTATCAAGCAAAAACTCCACCGTGCCAGCGTTGATATAATTAACCGCAGCTGCAATTTTCAGGGCATTATTGCAGAGTTCCTCACGCTTCTTCTTGGTTAGATCAAGAGAGGGGGCGATCTCTATAACTTTCTGATGGCGACGCTGGATGGAACAATCACGATCATAAAAGTGAACCAGGTTTCCATACTTATCGCCGAGAATCTGTACTTCGATATGTTTCGGATTTTTGATATATTTTTCCAGAAAAACCGTTGCATCACCAAAAGCGGCCTGCGCTTCAGAGGCGGCACTCTTCAACCCCTCAAGTAATTCTTTCTGACTCTGAACCACCCGCATCCCCCGGCCACCACCACCGGAACTTGCTTTGACAATGATTGGATAACCACAAGACTTGGCGAACAGCAGCGCTTCTTCCTCGGTCTGGACCGGATTTTCAGTCCCGGGGACAATTGGAACCCCCGCCTTAAGAGCAACCTGCCGACCTGAAATCTTGTCACCAAGTTGTCTTTTAATTTCAGGAGTCGGGCCAATAAATGCAATTCCGGCCCGTTCACAGGCTGCGGAAAATTCAGCATTTTCAGATAAAAAACCATAACCTGGATGAATCGCATCAACTTCTTTCTTGCGTGCCAGATCAATGATTTCATCAATCCCCAGATAAGCATCAATCGGCCCCTTCCCCTGTCCGATCAGATAGGCTTCATCAGCCTTGTAGCGGTGCAGAGAAAGCCGATCCTCATCAGAATAGATGGCGACGGTAGAAATCCCCAATTCGGTGCAGGCACGAAAGATTCGGATGGCAATCTCGCCACGATTCGCCGCCATTATTTTTTTAAATTCTGTTATAGCCATTGCCTGATCCTTTTCAAGGTAAAGGTTATTAACAAATGTGTATTTTTTTGAGATAACTAAAGAAATTTACTTTGAGTGTAATTTATCTTAAAAATCAGAGACTTATGAATTACTTATAGTAAATATAAACAATTATTTAGCTCTTTTGTCAAGTTAGAGTGGCGTTCTATTTTTATCACAAAGGGTATGATTTTTATTATATGGAGATTTCCCCATTGAGAAGATTAAGAAATTCAGCAACCTGCAAGTCAATAAATAATTATCAGATCTGTATTACAGTGAGTAAAAAAAATGCTTACGGAGTAACAATTATCAGCAAAACAGTCTAAATAGACATGATGACCCCTTCATGATACTCTTCCGTCAATCTTATGACGTTTCCGCAAAGGAAGTTGCCATGCCACAAAAATCACAAATACTCCTGGTCGATGACGAACTGGAAAGTTGTAAAACTCTCTCTCTTCTGTTGGGTCAGGCTGGCTACAGTGTAGAGATCAGCCACTCAGGGGAACAAGCTCTCGCTGCCATAAAAAAACAACCATTTGATTTAATTATTAGTGATCTGGTTCTCCCCGGTATCAGCGGTATCGACATCCTCAAGCAGGTTAAGGAAGATTACCCTGACACCTGCGTCATCCTGATCACAGGAAAAGCCTCGACTGAAACGGCGGTGGAAGCCATGCGAGAAGGGGCTCTCGATTACATCACCAAGCCCTTCAATGTAGAGCGCTTAAAAATTCAAGTGGCCAAAGCTCTGGAAAAGAACCGACTGGTTCTGGAGAATAAATACCTGCGCCAACAACTTCATGGGCGTTACCGTTTCGATAACATTATTGGCACCAGTCAGGCAATGCAGCGAGTGTTTAAGCGGATGGAAAAAGTTACGGGAACAGACTCAACTATTCTGATTCTGGGTGCCTCGGGTACGGGCAAGGAGCTTGTTGCCAGAGCGATACACTACAATAGCCCGCGTAAGGACAAACCTTTCATTGCCATTAACTGTGGGGCCATCCCGGCAGATTTACTTGAATCTGAACTGTTTGGACATGTAAGGGGGGCATTTACCAGCGCTTTTTCTGACAAAGCTGGAAAATTCGAAGTAGCCCACGGGGGGACAATTTTTCTTGATGAGATTGGCAACATGCCGCAACAACTGCAGGTGAAACTTTTGCGCGTACTCCAGGAACATGAATTTGAGCGGGTTGGGTCGAGTCAAAAAATTCAGATTGATATCCGCCTGATTTCAGCAACCAATGTCATCCTGCAGGAGCAGGTTAAAACCGGACAGTTTCGTGAAGATCTCTACTACCGCTTAAACGTGATTCCGATTCATCTACCACCTTTAAAAGAGAGACGTGGAGACATCCCGCAATTAGCCCGTTTTTTTGGAGAAAAGATCGGTAAAGAGATGAATCGCCCGCAAATCAGTATTGGTGCTGATGCCATCAATGCAATGGAAGCTTATGACTGGCCGGGAAATGTTCGGGAAATGGAAAACATCATTGAACGAACCATCGCCCTGACCGACAGTCCGATGATAAAGTGTGAAGATCTCCCTTCTGATATCAGCAAAAAACTGCCTGAAACATCCATGACCAGCACAAAAATCACCCGTGAGGGGACTGATATGAATCAGGTCATCAGTGATATTGAGCGGGAGATGATTCAGCAGGCAATGGTGTTGGGAAACGGAGTAAAAGCCCGTGCAGCTGATCTGTTAAAGATCAACCGCACGACTCTGGTGGAGAAAATTAAACGGCTTAAAATAGAGAACAATTAGTTTTCGTGACATCAAACTATTTATTCTTCTTCTCCATTTTTTTACGGTCGTTGGCATCCAGATAACGTTTGCGCAAGCGGATCGACTTGGGGGTAATTTCTACCAGTTCATCGGCAGCGATATACTCCAATGACTGCTCCAGTGACAGAGTTCTGGGTGTTATTATCCGTACCGCTTCATCGGTTCCAGAAGAACGAACATTGGTGAGCTTCTTCCCGCGACAGGAGTTGACGACCAGATCATCCTCCTTTGCGTGTTGCCCGATAATCATCCCCTCGTAGACCTTAACATTAGGACCAACGAATAAAATGCCGCGATCCTGTAAAT
>JAGLDI010000037.1 GCA_023145655.1 Desulfuromusa sp.
CCCTATCTGGTCACCGAGGGGGAGAGTCTCCATATCGGCCGGGTCATGGTGCCGAAACCATTTCATCAGGCGATGCAGACCCAGACCAGCCTGTGGATCACTGCCTCTCTCGATGTCCGGACCCAGATTATCCTTGAAGACTACCCCGCTCTCGATCAATTAAAAGAACAGTTTGAGAGGCCGATCAACGCCCTGAAAGAGCGTTTAGGTGGAAAAATTGTCACCGAGTTCCTCGATCTGCTTGAGAGCGGAGAGTGGGATAAGTTGGTGCGGGAACTGATGGTGCGTTATTACGATCCCCTCTATCTTCACACCTTGCCGGAGCGCCGGGTTGAGATTGAACTGGAAACGGTTGCAGCGGCCGCACAAAAGGTTGCGGCGGCACTGGAGCGGTTGTCCTCCACATTATAGAGCAGTATCAAATGTATTACTTGCAAAGCTGGAGGAGATTGTCTTCCCCCCTTACTAAAAGGGGATTGAGGGGGATTTGTTTATTATCAAGAAGCAGAAAGGTGAATTGATATGAAAATAATCGTCAAAAAAGGGGATGTTCTGAAACAGAAAACTCCCTGCTTGGTCATGGGAGTTTTTAGCGGAAAGATGAAATCGGAACAACTAACCGAGCTTGATCAGCAGGTTGTTGGAGCTTTCGGTCGGGCAATTTTCAGCAAAGAATTTACCGGCAGTAAAGATGAACTTTTGCTGTTACACGGTGGGGCAGAAACCGTCGCCGAGCGGATTCTTTTTGTCGGGTTGGGAAAAGAGGCTGATTTTTCTCTCCGTGCATTGCGCCAGATCACCAGCAGCATTGCTCAATATCTGGCAAAGAGACAAATGGGTAGTTTCCAGTTGGCATTATCTCAAGTGTCCCTGAAAAAGAGCAATCTGAGCGAGCGAATTCAGGCTATGGCCGAAGGGCTATTGCTGGCCGATTACCGTTATGACCGCTATCTGCCGAAGGATAAGCCGGGTGTGCCGGTTGCTCTCAATCAGGTCAGTTTATTGATCCCTTCCGGGGACAATATCGCCGCTGCAAAAAAGGCTGTTGCTGCGGCTGAATCGATTGTTTCCGGGGTCTGCTTTGCCCGTGATCTGGTCAATGCTCCGGGAAATTTGAAATCCCCCGAATACCTTGCAATGCAAGCGGTTGCTATGGCAGAGAAGTCGGGAATCAAGGTGACTCTGCTTGATCGACGAGAGCTGGAACGGCAGGGTTTTGGTGCCATGCTTGGTGTTGCTCAGGGGAGTGAGCGGGAACCGTATCTGATTGTACTGGAGTATCGCGGCGGTGATGAAACGACTCAGCCGATTGCACTGGTGGGCAAAGGGGTCACCTTTGATTCCGGTGGCATCTCGTTAAAGCCGGTCGAGAAAATGGATGAAATGAAGATGGATATGGGGGGGGCAGCAACGGTTCTCGGAACCATGCAGGCGGCAGCCCAGCTGAAACTTCCGGTCAATCTGGTGGCGGTGATTCCGGCTGTAGAAAATATGCCTTCAGGGACGGCGATCCGCCCTGGTGATATTTTAACGTCCCTCTCTGGAAAAACCATTGAAGTTCTGAATACGGATGCTGAAGGGCGGTTGATTCTAGCGGATGCTCTGACTTACGTGGGCCGCTATCACCCCCGGGTGGTTATTGATCTGGCAACCTTGACTGGAGCATGTATTGTCGCCCTGGGAAATCAGGCGGCGGCGGTGCTGGGTAATCATGACGGCTTGATTCGGAAGCTGCTTAAAGCGGGTGAGAAAAGTGGCGAGCGATTCTGGCAGTTACCTTTGTGGGATGAATATGCTGGGCTAATCAAGAGTGATTTTGCCGATGTGAAAAATACCGGTGGTCGTGCAGCAGGAACAATTACCGCCGCTGCTTTCCTGCAGCTGTTTGCTGATCAGTACACCTGGGCCCATCTTGATATTGCCGGAATGGCGTGGGCAGAGCAGGGCAAAGCGGGACAGCCAAAAGGGGGGACCGGGTTCGGGGTACGGGCTTTGATCGAATATTTGCGCGGGGAAGAAAACTGATCGCTCTTTTTGCAGGAACAATGAAGTACCATCCATGGCTGACTGATTCTTGACATAATGTCGTAACAGTTGCTAGTGTTCCGTGCGTAAAAAAAATGGCTACGAAAACAACGGAACTATTCATTGTAACTGCCAGTAACTTCGGGACTTTGTAGGTTGTTAGTCCGTATTCCAGGGCAAAGTACCTGTCCCCGGAATACTCTCCCTATATAATATAGAGATTTAATAGTATGCGTTTTTCTGATTCATCCCCTGAAACTGATATCCCTAAAGGGGTGCGGGATTTTCTCCCCCTTAAAGCGGCAAAGGTCGAATATCTGCAGCAGCAATTGCAACAGGTTTATGCTGCTTGGGGTTTTCAACCGGTGATCACTCCACAACTGGAGTATCTGGATGTTCTGGAGCAAGGGTTGGGAGAAGGGTTGCGAGATCGAACCTTCCGCTTTGATGACCGGCAGAGCGGCCGCATGTTGGCGTTTCCCCCTGATTCAACACCACAAATTGCCCGGATAGCGGCAACCCGGATGAAGGAACTGCCGTTGCCGCTGCGTCTCTGCTACAGTGGTCGGGTTTTGCGCCACACCGAACAGCAGGCCGGGAAAGATCGGGATATTTTCCAATCCGGCGTTGAACTCATTGGTCTGGATAGCCCGGAAGCCGATGCTGAAATGATTGCCATGGCAGTTGAATCTTTAGTGGCGGTTGGAGCAGAGGAATTCACTATCGATATTGGTCAGGTTGAGTTTTTCCGGGGGGTGATGGATGGTTTGCCGTTGGATGCTCAATTGACCGGGCAGGTTGCCGACGCAGTTTTACGCAAAGATAGCTCGGAACTGAAATTGCTGCTTGAAAAGAGTACGCTGAAAGATAGTACCTGTGAAGAAATTTTTGCTTTGCCACGACTTTATGGCGGCAGAGAAGTTCTTAATCGGGCAGAAGCTTCGGTGAGTAACGAGCGATCCCGCAGGGCACTTGACAATCTGGTTCAGGTGCTGGATGTCCTCGATGTTTACGGGGTTCTTGATCATGTTACTCTTGATCTGGGCGAACTGCGTGGATTGAATTATCACACCGGGATCACTTTCCAGGGGTTTCTTTCCGGAGTTGGGCAGACCGTCTGCAGTGGTGGTCGCTATAATAATCTGACTGAAAAATACGGTTTTCCCGCACCATCGACCGGATTTACCTTTAGTTTGTTGCATCTGCTATTTGCCTTGGATAAAGTGTTGGATGAGCGGGTTGTGCCAAGTTGTGATCTGTTGATTTTTTCTACTGGAGAAAATTTACGGGCGGCACAACAGTTGGCGTGTCAGCTGCGCAAGTGTGGCTATTCGGTTGCCCGGGATATTCTTGACCGTACTCAGGCAGATGCCCTTGACTATGCCCGACTGATGAATTATCGCACTATGGCGGTGGTTGCCGGAAGTGATCGAGATGTTGAAATGATTTCGCTGTCAGAGGGGACGCAAAAACTAGTTTCCTGGCAGCAGTTGAACCAAAGTGATTTTAAGCTACAATAATCATTACATTGTCAGTGACATCAGGTTATTGACCTAACAGGAGCAAAATAAAGATATGGCCAACGTAGTTATCGTCGGTGCCCAGTGGGGCGATGAAGG
>JAGLDI010000038.1 GCA_023145655.1 Desulfuromusa sp.
TTTTTGGGCTGGAAACAGCACGACAGCGACATTTGGGAAGAGTTATTGCAAACTGCCTGGAAGCGGCAAGACATCGGTTTGGCGCAGAAACATGGCACCATTGTCGGTTATGACGGCCACAATCGGGCGGTTAAAGTCGCTTGGGAGCATGCCCAGAATGCCGGGCTTGATAAGATCATCCATTTTGAACGGCGTACCCTGCGGGAATTTGTTGCCCCTTCGAGTCGGGGAGCCGGGTTGTTGGTGGCAAACCCACCCTATGGTGAGCGGTTGGGTCACGTCAGCGAGCTACCACCATTCTATAATCTCCTCGGTGAAAAGATGGCGCAACAATGCTCCGGTTGGAAAGCGGCGGTCATTACTTCTGAACCACAACTGGGGCGGAGTATCGGCTTGCGGGCAGGGAAGATCAATGTCCTTTATAACGGGGCGTTGAAGTGCCAACTGTTACAGTTTGAGCTGAATGACAGCAACCGCTGGCAGTCTCTTGAAGAGGGGGCAGGAAAGGCGGTCAAGAAACCTCTTTCTCCCGGTGCCGAGATGTTTGCCAATCGGTTGCGGAAAAACCTTAAAAAACTAAAAAAATGGGCAGCTCGTGAAGGGTTTGATTGTTACCGGATTTATGATGCCGATTTGCCCGAATATGCCGTTGCGGTTGATCTTTACGGTGATGAAGTCCATTTGCAGGAGTATCGGGCCCCGAAAGAGATTGATGAAACTAAGGCGGCCAAAAGATTGGCGGAAGTGCAGGATGCTCTACCGCAAGTGCTGAATCTCAGCCCCGATAAAATCCACCTGAAAGTTCGTCAGCAGCAGAAAGGGGCCGGGCAATATGAAAAACAGGCTCGCCGGGGGGTGTTGAAGGAAGTTCGGGAGGGGAACTGCCAATTTCTGGTGAATTTGACCGATTATCTTGATACCGGGCTGTTCCTGGACCATCGTCCGACCAGGTTGCTGCTGCAGAAGCTGGCTTCCGGCAGCCGTTTTCTCAATCTGTTTGCTTATACCGGAACGGCAACTGTCCATGCCCTGATGGGAGATGCAATCTCTACGACAACGGTTGATATGTCCAGGACTTATCTGGAATGGGCTAAAAAAAACCTGTTGTTGAACCACTTTGATCCGGCTGAGGAAGAACTGATTCAAGCTGATTGCCTGACCTGGTTGGAAACAACAACGGGGGAGTATGACCTGATTTTTCTTGATCCTCCGACATTTTCCAATTCCAAGGGGATGGTGGAAACCTTTGATGTCCAGCGTGATCATGTTGAATTGTTGCAAAAAACCCTCCGGCTACTTGCTCCGGGAGGAACGTTGGTCTTCTCCAATAATTTAAGAAAATTTGTTATGGATCTTGATGCGGGTACTGATCTGGAGATTAAAAATATCAGCCAGGAAACTATCCCAATCGATTTTGAGCGTAACCCCCGTATCCATAATTGCTGGCTGATCAAGAAGTCTTAAAAAATCATTTGCAAGGATTTTAAATGTTTGAGCTGGATCCTCGTTTAAAGGAGGACACAATTGATTTTGGCAGTTTTTTGCTCTGCCGGGTGTTGTTGCTGAACGATTGTCGGTATCCCTGGTTTATTCTGGTTCCACAGCGTGATGCACTGCGGGAAATTTATCAGCTCTCAGAGGCCGATCGCCGGTTATTCTGGGACGAATCAAATCAACTCTCTCTGTGGATGGAGCACTATTTTGATTTTGATAAGCTGAATATTGCCGCCCTTGGAAATGTTGTCAGTCAGTTACACCTGCACCATGTCGGCCGGACGATTGGGGATCCTGCCTGGCCGGATCCAGTTTGGGGGCATAGTCAGGCGGCTCCCTACCTCACTGAAGATATTGAAAGGTTACATCAAGCGATTCAAACAGAATTTGGTTGTTTATTGGCCGGTGACAAATAATCTGTTTGACACCGGTCATCATTCATAGTTGTGGGTTGTTGATATGAAACGGGTCAGTCTTAAGAATCGGTTAATATTTGGTTTTCTGAGCATCTGCACAGTGATTACTCTGGGGATCTCGGTTTATCAGATCAGCCGCCTGCAACAGCGTGAATTCGATCTCCTTCAGCATGAAATTTCCAGTTTTGAGCAGGGGGCTCTGCCAAGTATTCGCGAAGCGGTCTGGAATTATGACTGGGCGATGGTTGAGACAATTGCTACCAGTCAGGTGAATCCGCTGCTGAGTTATATTGAGATCTGCGATGTCGAGATGAGTCAGTGCAGTCATAGTGGCATCGCAGGGGACGAGCCGTTTCAAGAATATCATCATGACATTGACTATCAGACCTCCCCGTTGGGCAATTATCTTCCAATTGGGACGACTTACCTGCAATTACACTATCAAACCTTTGGGCAGCTGTTTAATCGCTATATTGTTTCGGAGTTTCTGATCAACGGTTTGGGGGTTTTCGGTGTCGCAGTTTGTATCTTTCTCTTGTTTCATTTGGGAGTTGTCAGACGGCTGATTCGGATCGCAAATTATACCAGTGATATTGATTTAACCGAAGTTGAGTCTCTTGATCCACTGAACTTCCAACCAGGCAGCCCGGTCCAAGATGAGGTTGATCTGTTGGCCGATGCGATAGATGGTTTTGTGGAACGAATTAAGGAAGAATTCTCCCGCCGCAAGCAGTTGGAACAACAATTGAACCAGGTGCAGAAAATGGAAGCTCTCGGCACCCTTGCGGGAGGGATTGCCCACGATTTTAACAATATTCTTGCTGCTATGCTTGGCTATGTTCAGCTCAGTTATGATTCAGCTGAAGAGGGATCAAAGCTGCAGCGTCGTCTGGAACAGGTTCTAATTGCCGGGGAGCGAGCTAAATCCCTCATCGCTCAAATTATGCTCTTCAGTCGTAAACCTGAGAATTTCACCCAGAAAGTCGCAGTGGCGGAAGTGATCACTGAGGCTCTTGACCTGCTTCGTGCTTCTCTGCCGGCTAATGTTGCTATAGAGACCTCTCTCGCTGAAGATCTCTGGATTGTTGGTGACAGTAGTCAGTTGCACCAGGTCATAGTGAATCTTTCGACCAATGCCGGTTATGAACTTGCGGAGCGGGGGGGCACGATCCGGGTTGTGTTAACCCTTCAGCGGTTGCCAGTAGAGCAGGCAGAACCACTAGAGCTTGATCCAGGAAACTATGTTCAGCTCTCTTTTTGTGACAATGGTTCGGGAATTTCCGATGGAATATCGGGACATATTTTCGATCCATTTTTTACCACAAAGAAGAGCGTCAAAGGGACCGGGATGGGGCTGGCTGTCGTCCATGGGATTGTTAAGGCCCATGGAGGAGCAATTATTCTAGAACCAAACGTTGGGAAGGGGGCCTGTTTTACCCTTTACTTGCCACAAGCTCCGGCGGCGAAAATAGCTGCGCTACCAGCGCCGGGGGGATCTGTGGTCCTATGGCCGGGGCACGAACATATTTTTCTGTTGGATGATGAGCCGGTGGTTATTGCAATGACGCAGGATATGCTGGAATCATTGGGATATAAAGTCAGTGTCTGCCTCAAGCCGCTTGATGCTTTGCGGCAGTTGTCAGAAACTGACAATATTGACCTGTTATTGACCGATTTAACCATGCCGGAGATGAGCGGGATTGAACTTGCTAGAAAATTGAAACGACAGAAACCTGCCCTCCCGATTATTCTCTATTCCGGTTACCTTGATTTGCTGCACAAATCAGAACTGCAGGATGGAACAATTAATCACCTGCTGCATAAACCGTTTACCGTTGGAGATTTATCCCGGGCCATCAGACAGGTTCTGGATGGTTAAACCCCTGGTTTGTTGCATTCCAATCTCCCGCCGCCTTGAACCCGGTTTCCCAGTCAAGGAGGGTTAGCGGCAAGTCTGAATGGGTCAGGTTGCAAATGCTGTTAGGTTACTGTCGGGTTAGAGAACGGTATCTGATGCGGTGTGGCTGATCGGCACTTTTACCGAGGCGCCGTTTTTTATCTGCTTCGTATTCTGAATAATTCCCCTCAAACCAGACGACCTGAGAATCCCCTTCAAAAGCGAGAATATGGGTGGCAATCCGGTCAAGGAACCAGCGGTCGTGACTGATCACCACCGCGCAGCCACCAAAGTTTTCCAGACCCTCTTCCAAAGCCCGCAGGGTGTTAACGTCAAGATCGTTAGTTGGCTCATCAAGAAGGAGGACGTTGGCTTCTTCGCGGAGCATTTTGGCCAGATGGACCCGATTGCGTTCGCCACCGGAAAGAACCCCGACCTTTTTTTGCTGGTCACTGCCAGAAAAGTTGAAACGGGCAACGTAAGCGCGGGAATTGACCGATTGACCACCGATTTGCAGTGTATCCTGTCCACCGGTGACTTCTTCCCAGATGGTTTTGTCGCGATTCAGTTCGCGTTCTTGATCGACATAGCCGAGCTGCACCGTTTCTCCCACTTTGAACTGACCACTGTCGGCCTGTTCTTTGCCGATAATCATATTGAACAAGGTTGATTTGCCGGCACCATTCGGTCCAATGACCCCGACAATGCCGCCGGCTGGAAGGTTGAAACTGAGGGTGTCAATCAACAGTCGCTGATCAAATCCTTTGCTGACTTCGGTAGCTTCAACCACCACCCCACCTAAACGGGGACCTGGTGGAATATAGAGTTCCAGGGTTTTTTCCTTTTCCAACCCGGCGTTACCGAGAAGTTGCTCGTAAGATTTAATCCGTGCCTGGGATTTGGCGTGCCGCCCTTTGGGGGACATGCGGATCCATTCCAGTTCATGTTTTAAGGTCTGCTGCCGTTTGCTTTCGGTTTTCTCTTCTTTGCGCAGCCGTTCCTGCTTTTGCTCCAGCCAACTGGAATAGTTACCTTTCCAGGGGATTCCCTGACCACGATCCAGTTCCAGAATCCAACCGGCAACATTGTCAAGGAAGTAGCGATCATGAGTTACGGCGATAACCGTTCCCGGATAGTGCTGTAAATGCTGTTCCAGCCAGGCGACTGTTTCGGCATCCAGATGGTTAGTTGGTTCATCAAGGAGGAGAATGTCTGGTTTCTGCAATAACAGGCGGCACAGGGCGACGCGGCGTTTTTCTCCCCCGGATAGAATTTTTATGAGTGTTTCAGGGGGTGGGCAGCGGAGTGCCTCTTCGGCCAGTTCCAATCGGGAGTCCAGTTCCCAGGCATCAGCAGCATCCAATTTATCCTGAACTTCGGCCTGGCGTGCCAGGAGTTTATCCATGTCACAATCCGGATCGGCAAAGGCGTTGTTGATTTCCTCAAATTCTGCCAGCAGGTCAACGGTTTCCTGGACCCCCTCTTTGACCGTGTCGCGGACGGTTTTATTTTCATCCAGTTGCGGTTCCTGTTCCAGAAAGCCGACACTATATCCATCCGAGAGGACCGCTTCGCCATTAAACTCTTTATCTACTCCCGCCATAATCCGTAGCAGTGTCGATTTTCCTGAGCCGTTCAATCCTAGTACGCCAATTTTTGCACCGTAGAAATAGGAGAGAGAAATATCTTTAATGATCGGTTGTTTGTTATGGCTTTTGCTGACCCGCATCATTGAATAGATAATTTTTTTTGTATCTTCGCTCATCAATTGTCCTTTTTAAATCAATATTGAATCAAGTTCAGGGAGAAAGGTTCATTCTGTCCCCGGTAACAAATATCATGTTCTGTCGGGTGGCGACTGTATAACATCAGGAGAATCACCGCTGCAAGCTGCTTCTCTCTTTATCGGGGTTGTCTATTGGGCTGTGTGGTTGTCAAGGTCACCACCTTTGTCCAGAGTGCTGAGAACCTGCAGAAAGCTGTAGGTGAGTTGCGGGTGCAGTCTGTTTCCCGCCAGCTCAAGCATGATTGAAATGATCTTATCTGTCTCCTGAGACTTTTCGTAGGCGCGGTGGGTTCGCATGGCGTCGTAGGTATCTGAAATTGCAGTCATGTAGGAACAGATATGTTGTTGCCACGGCTGTTTCTGCTGCGGGTAGCCTTTATTGTCGTAACGCATATGGTGCTCATATGCAGTCACAACCGCAAGGCGCGGAACCCCCGGAGTGTTGAGGAGATATTCCGCCCCCATGCGGGGGTGCTGCTGCATAATCTGCCACTCTTCCTCATTCAGTTGAGTCGGTTTGCAAAGAATATCAGGGGAGATAAACATTTTCCCCACATCGTGCAGCATAGCAGCGATGCCGATATCATTAAGCAGTTGCCCCTCAATCCCCAGAACTTTTGCCTGAGCCAGATTGAGCATACAGATATTGGTTGAATGGGTGTAGGTGTATTCATCCATGGAACGGAGTGGTGCAATGGCCATAAAAGCATCGCTTTGCGTGTCAAAGGCAGTGATAAAGCCGTTAACGATGTCTTTGATCCCTGTCACTTCCAGTTTTTGTTTATTGCGGACGACCTGATACATATCCATAAAACAATCAGCTTCAAAATTGGCAATGTCAGCCAGATTCAGTTCTCTAAGCGGAGCTGTATCTGGGTTTTTGAAGCGGATTTCAACCTGACCGAAATGAATATTATCGCTACCTTTAATCTCTATTTGTTTGTCTGGTATTTTGCTGAGAATAATAATCAGCCCCAGCAGTTCCTCGGCATAAACTCCTGGTTCTATCTGCAAATAACTGATGCCATTTCGGGCCAGCGATTCCAGGAATCTCTCAACGGCAAGATTTTCTGCAACCGGTTTGTTGGTAAAGATCAGTTGTTCATCAACAATTTTGAGGGTGACATCGGTGTGGATATTGAACAGCTGGTGGAGTTCATTCAGTGCCTGTTTGTTCAGCCGTAGAACCTGACGGTGTTCCCGATGGTATAGTGCCACATTGGCCGCAGCGGTTGTTATCAGCCTGATGAATTTTAGCAAGTGGTCATTTTGAGACTCGATCATTGCCCTCTCCTAAAATAATCACGTCGTTGTTTTGTGATCAGCTTGACCTGTTGTTTATATTTCCCCCCGGCGAGTTCCTGCAGCAACTTATCTGCCGAGGCCCCGGGGAAAATGGTCAGATTATCGAGGATTTCTATCTGCAGCTGTTTTATCCGCCGGGAGACAAAAATCCCCTGTTTTTGCAGGATCCGGCGGAGAACCGGTAAGCTTTCCTGATTGCCTATTCGGGTCAAGGTCTTGACTATCTGTTTCTTCAGTTCCAGTTCGATATCACTGTTTACCGGGGTACCAAGCATTTTATGCAGAATTGAGAGGACGTTCAGGTCCTGGCTGAGATCCGCTATTTGAACCGCTGCAGACTGAGCTTCTGGATCCGGGCTGTCCAACTCTTGCGATAGCTGACGATTGGCCGTAGCGGGATTGCAGGAAAGGAGGTTGCGGACCACTTCCAGGCGGACTTTCGGGTGGGGATGGTTGAGCAGCTTGTGGATGACTTTCAGATTACGAGGACCGAGGTCCTTCCCCAGAATAATCAACAGATTGCGGACCAGATACCACCGCTCATCAGTGAGGAATTTTTCTATCATCTGTTGGGCATCGCCACCGATCCCCTCCAGAATTTTCATCCAGAGTTGTCGTTCCAGCCATTCTCGAGCCTGCCCTAAGTATTCAATGACTGACTCACTGTAGGGTTCTCCAACAACAATTACGTAATCGGTAATCTCCTGATGTTTTTCCTCACCCCAGAGATCGATACCGTCCAGCACTTCTGCCATGAAGGTGGACTGGGTATGATTGGAAAGAACTTTTTCATCGAAAATACTGGCAGCGGAATGACGGTTATCAAGATATTGAGACCAGTTGGTGTAAATTTTTCGTAAGTTGATAAAGTCCCCAACATCCAGGAAAAAGCGGGAAAGTTCAAGCAGATTTTGCTCAACGGCCTTTTCATGTTCAGGCTCAAGTTGATTTTGCAGCAGCTCAAAAATGATCGCGGTGCAGTTCTCTTCCGCTGATTGGTTCTCAATTTGAGCTCTCAGCTTCTCCTTTTCAGCTTCAGGAATGGTGCCGGTAATATTATCATTGAGGATGTCGTGCAATGCCGACTGATAACTGTCCGGCAGATACTGCTCCTGTTGCTCTTCACTGAACAGAACATCGAGGCGGGCACGAACCATCTGTTCCGAAAGTGGGGTCGCTGTTGTTTTAACCAGCCTCTGCTCTGTCTGGTTCTGGCCGGTAGCCAGTTTATTGATCAGACCAAATAGACGGGAAGAGAGCTTCAGTGCCTGCCGATCTTTTCCGATAATGGAGTTTTGCAGCAGTTGCCGGGGGATTTTTTGTAGCACCTCTGGTGCTTGGTCCCGATGCTTCTCGAGTGCCTGAAAGGTGTTATTGAGGAATTCCTGTTGGGCAGCAGGAGTTAATCGATCCAGCAACATAGTGAGTTTTTTGTCATTTTCTGAAATTGATTGGGAGGTGCCCTTTGCCCGGATACTGTTTTCAATAAACAGGTTGATGGAATGGGAAGATTGCTCACGTTCAGTCTGGTTGCCAACGAGTTTTTGATTGAAGATATCGGCAATAACACCGATCTCAAGAGTTGAATCCAGGTCACCAAAATCCAGAATGCCGCTGTGCAATCCATGGAGAAAGTTCTCCCATAGTTGCTTCCCGGCAGCCGGGTCTTTTTTGGTGAAATCCGGGCTGGCCTGAAAGGCATCATAATCAATTCCAAGGACAGCAATATGCTCAATCCGGTGCTGCTCGAACAACTGATCAAGATCCCCGAGCGATTTGGTATTTTCCCGTTTGGCACAGAGCAGCTGGTTAAAGCGGATCAGCTCAGCACCATCCAATCCCCATCGAAAACTGATTGATGCAATTCCAATCCCTGAGAAAAATTTAGCAAATTCCTGATGAGTTGAGTCTTTCTTGTCAAGCCAGAGCTGTTCAAAATAGAGAGCGTCAGGGGCGATTCCTAACGTGATGACCGGATTAGAGCGAAAGAGATCCTCCAGAATATCCATAGTTCGTTTGACGCTGGTCGCAATTTGCGGATGCTCTGGAGGGTAGAGTGATAGCTGCCGCCGGGATATGTTCAATTCGTGTAAAAAACCGGTGAGTAACGGTTTCTCTGAATTTAAAGTCGGATTGACAGTTGTTTTCTGCTTCACAGATCCCCCGTGACTTCTCTTGAAAAATAAAATATCGACAGAGTATAGCAGCTTTCGAGGTGCTTTTGTGATTGATTGATAACGGATTGATCCAACAGCCATTTGTTGCATTCGTTCTGCTTTGGTGCTAAATTCCGCAACGTGAAAAATATATTATTTCAGCGAGCACCTGCGTATGAGCCCCAGCAAATATTTTGATGTTGCTGATGCGGCTCTGGCCGCACAGTTGTTCGGTCAGCAGAATAAGCATCTTAAACTGATAGAGAAAAAACTTGGCATCCGCCTTGGTAGCCAGGGGACCGTCATCCATCTCTCTGGTGAGTCTGCCCAAGTTCATATCGGCTATCGCCTGCTTGAAGAGCTATCTCTCCTGATGCAGGAAAATATGCCGATCTACCCCACCGATATCGATTATGCGATTCGGATTCTTTCTGCCAATTCGGCAATAGACCTGAAAGATATATTCTGTGATACAGTTTTTATTTCGGCCCGCAATAAGTTAATTGCCCCTAAAAGTCTGGCACAGAAAAATTATATTGATAATATTCGAACCAATCATGTGGTTTTTGGTGTTGGCCCGGCAGGAACTGGAAAAACTTATCTTGCGATGGCAATGGGGGTGGCGGCATTGATGCGCAAGGAGGTGAGCCGGATTATGCTGGTTCGCCCTGCCGTTGAAGCCGGAGAAAAACTTGGATTTCTCCCTGGCGATCTGGCGGAAAAAGTCAATCCCTACCTGCGTCCCCTCTATGATGCCCTCTATGATATGCTTGATCTGAACAAAGCTCAGGAACTTTTGGAAAATGGTGTTGTTGAGGTCGCGCCCCTGGCTTTTATGCGTGGGCGAACTTTGAATGATGCTTTTGTTATTCTGGATGAAGCCCAGAATACAACAGCTGAACAGATGAAGATGTTTTTGACCCGCCTTGGGTTTGGCAGTAAGGCGGTGGTGACCGGTGATGTGACCCAGATTGATTTGCCACGTGGACAACAATCAGGGTTATCACAGGCGGTGGAGATACTGACTGGCGTTGCCGACATAGCGTTTACCCATTTCAGTGATGTCGATGTGGTCCGTCATCCGATTGTTCAGGCGATTGTCAGGGCCTACCAGAAGGCAGATCAACTCCATATTGAAGCACCTCGTTCAACGGCTATTGAGGATCTATGACCAAAGAAGAAAAAGATAAATCATTATTGATGCGTACTGCCATCTTCAAAGGTGGGGTTCAGGGGTTACGGAATCAGCGCCAACCCCGGTTGGGGGGGTGGCTGCTATTGTTGGTTGCCGCTTTATTGACCCTGGTTATCGTGCCAAAAGGGGGACTGATCCCCGATTATTATGCTCCGGGGGATATTGCGACAGGTGATATTAAATCGCCACGGGACCTGTTGGCAGAAGATATCCCCTTAACTCAGGCAAAACGTGACGAGGCTGCAACTGCTTCTCCGCTCATATATGAACTGGACACAACTTCAGGAGGACAGGCAATTAACCGGATCCGTCAGGGGCTCGGTCTGCTATTACTGCAACAGGGTGATGATGAACCGGTGCGGCCGGAAGCCCTTTTGCTACAGTTGGAAACTGATTTCGGGGTTCCTTTGACGGATGAGGAATTCAAGCCTTTGCTTGATCTGGCACTCAACCAGAATATTGCAGTTTTAACCGGAGATCTCCTCTCACCAATTTTTACTCGACCGATAGTTGCTAATTTCCAGGCCTTCAGTGTTGATCAGGATAAGGGTCTTCTGGCTCTCAACCGTGAGCGGGGGGAGGATATAGATCCGCAACGATTGGAGGCAACAATCGGGTTGAAAGACGCTTTGCTCAGAGCCAAAGAGCAATTGGCACTGATTCCCGGGACGACAGTCATTCAGCAGAAGACCCTGTTAAAACTGGTTCAGCAGCAGTTGCGCCCGAGCCTGGTATTTAATCAGGAAAAAACGGAACAACGACGTCTCGATGCACAAGAACAGATTGCCCCGGTTTTCTTCCAGATGAAGAAGGGGGAGATGGTGGTTCGAGGGGGGGAGCGGGTGACCGCCGACCAGATCCTCAAGCTACAGGCAATTAGAACCTCGGGCCGCGATAATCACAGCCTGCAGATTGCGGCAGGTTTATTTATCTGCTCCTTGTTGTTGATCTATGTTGGTTTTTATTTTACCCAGAATAATATCAGTAAGTTCCACCCTGATTCCCGCGATCTACTGTTTCTTGCTACGGTATTCATTGCTCTGTTTGTCCTGATAAAAATATCAATTTTTATTGCCGCGGCAATGGGAAATAGTTTCGGCTATATTGATTCAGCGGCTTACCTCTACGCGATTCCTTTTGCTCTTGGCGCAATGCTGGTGCGAATTGTCCTGAATTCAGAAACCGCCTTTGTGTTTGCTGTCTGCTGCGCGGTGCTGGTCGGGATATTGTTTGGCAACAGTCTTTTGATGGCGTTATACGTTCTGCTTGGAAGTCTGGTCGGAGCGCATGGAGTGCGTCATTGTCAGCAACGCACTGCCCTCTACCGGGCGGGTTTGTGGGTTGGGTTGACCAATGTGGCCCTACTGATTGGAATCCAGCTTTTGACCGGCCGAAATTTTGAACTGCAGTTTCTCTGGACTATGGGGTTTGGTTTTTTTGGTGGTTTGGCCAGTGCAATTTTTGTCAATGGGGTTGTCCCCTTGGTGGAATCATTTTTTAAATATACGACCGACATTAAGTTGCTGGAATTGGCTAATATGAATGCACCGATTCTACGCCAATTAATGATTGAGGCACCAGGAACCTATCACCATTCTATTCTGGTTGGCAATCTGGCAGAAGCTGCTGCAGAATCAATCAATGCCAATCCATTGTTGACCCGTGTTGCTGCTTATTATCATGATATCGGGAAAATCAAGAAGCCTCTCTACTTTATTGAAAATTCAGGGGGACAGCGAAATAAACATGATAAATTAGCTCCATCAATGAGTGCTTTGATCCTCACTTCTCATGTCAAGGATGGGGTTGATTTAGCCCGTGAACATAAATTAGGGGCAAAACTGGTTGACATTATCCAGCAACACCATGGGACAACTCTGATAAAGTTTTTCTATGATCGCGCTAAAACCCAGGCAGATCCTGGAGTGCAGCAAGTTGATGAACGTGATTATCGCTATCATGGTCCCAAACCACAGACCCGCGAAGCTGCTTTGATTCTATTGGCAGATGCGGTAGAGGCTGCCAGTCGGACGTTGGCCGATCCAACTCCGGCCCGGATTCAGGGGATGGTGAAAAAACTGATCAACAATGTTTTCATTGATGGTCAGCTGGACGAGTGTAATCTGACCCTGAAGGATCTAAACCTTATTGCTAAAAGTTTTAACCGGATTATGGCGGGATCTTTCCATCATCGAGTCGATTATCCAGAACCGGTACATATTGTCCGGGATAAGGGTGATGTTGCCGAAAAAACTTCAGTTAAAGAAAAGGTGAAAGTTAATAGTGCGGATTCAAATAGAAAATCGCCAGCACCAATACAAGATCCTGAAGCGGCCATTGCGGAAGATAGCCCAGAGGATCTTAGACGTCTCGGGATATCCTGAGGCAGAGCTGTCGATAGTGATCCTCGATAACTCCGGGATTCAGGAGGTGAACCGGGAGTATTTGCACCGTGATCGGCCAACCAACGTCATCTCTTTTGCCATGCAGGAGGGAGAGGGGGCAGGTTTGCTGCCACTGGTTCTTGGTGATGTGGTCATCTCGGCAGAGCGAGCGGCGACAGATGCTGCAGAAGCAGAGATTCCATTTGAACATGAGCTCTGGTTTCTGCTGGTTCATGGTGTCCTCCACTTACTGGGTTACGATCATGAACGGGGTTCAGCGGAGGAAGCTGAACTGATGGAAGCGCGAGAAACTGAAATTTTTGCGCAACTTGTTGAAGAGTTTCCCCTTTCGCTAAATCAATGATTTGACCATTTGCGGTCTATCCAGAAATCATTCATGGAGAATAAAAGAGTCGTGGATAACGATCAATTAAAGGAGCCCGATAGTTGGCTGAAACGTCTAGGTCACTGGTTGAGCCATCGACCCCGAGCAACCAGTGAGGAAGAACTGCAGGAACTGATCGATGCTTCTGAGCAACAGGGGATCATAGATGAGGGGGAGGGGGATATGCTCCAGTCTATTCTGGAGCTGGATGAAACCATTCTGCGTGAAATTATGGTGCCACGGACGGATATGGTGTGTGTTGATTCTGCAACCCCTTTTGGAAATATTCTTAAGGCGATTCTCAGCTCTGGGCATTCGCGTATTCCGGTCTATAAAAACAATATCGATAATATTATCGGGCTGGTCTATGCCAAAGATCTACTCCGTTTTTGGGGTCGCCCTATCGATACTATTTCTCTTGCTGAAATTATGCGTCCGCCCTTTCTGGTTCCGGAGTCGAAACAGGTCAGTGTGCTCCTCAAGGAGTTCCAGGCTGCCTGTGTCCACATCGCTATTGTTATCGATGAATATGGTGGGACCTCAGGTCTGGTGACTATTGAAGATTTGATTGAGGAGATCGTTGGTGAGATTCAGGATGAGTACGATCATAAGGAGGAGTGGCTGGTTAAACAGCCGGATGGGTCCTTATTGGTTGACAGTCGCTTGAATATTGAAGAATTTGAGGAATATTTTGATATAGAAGTAGCCCGGGAGAAGTTTGATACCCTTGGGGGCTATATTGTAGAGCAATTCGGTAGAGTTCCGGCGGTCGGTGAACAGATCCGAATCGGTGATTTTGATATGCTGGTTGAGCAGGGAGATCAACGCGCTATTCGCCAGATCAGGATTATTCCAAATTCTCCTTCGATTGCTGAAAATGGTGCTCATTGATGCTCCTGGCAAGACCTGATCGAACCCTGCTGGCTGCGGCTGGATCAGGACTTTTACTTGCTGCAGCATTTCCACGTCCTGATTTGTTTCCCCTTGCCTGGATTGCGTTAGTCCCCTTATTGCTGGTGATGCGCCATCGCCCCTTTGCTGCTGGGTTGACAACGGGGGTGGTTTTTTTTGCTGTAGTTCTTTATTGGTTGAATATTGTTATGACCACTTATGGTGGTCTTCCGCTGATTCTATCACTCTTCGTTTATCTGTTTTTGGTGGTTTACCTGGCCGCTTATTTTGCTCTGTCAAGTTGGCTCTCATGCCGTCTTAAAACAGTTCTTAACCTTCCATACTTAGTGACTTTACCTCCCCTCTGGGTTGCCTTGGAATATCTGCGGGGCTGGCTTTTTACCGGTTTTCCCTGGGCAATTATCGGCTATTCACAGCAAAACTTTTCTCTGGCGATTCA
The DNA here is from genome assembly GCA_023145655.1 of Desulfuromusa sp. GTDB lineage: Bacteria > Desulfobacterota > Desulfuromonadia > Desulfuromonadales > Geopsychrobacteraceae > Desulfuromusa. Next base: position 14,370 of record JAGLDI010000038.1, read on the forward strand.
GAGCTCTGATGTGACCGGGGTTTATGGGGTCAGTCTGATGCTGGTGGTTGTTAATTGTGCCATCGCCGGAGTGATTGCGGCACCAAAGAGTCGTCTGGCCTGGTTGGGGATTGCTGCGACCATCGTTATTTCAATCAGTCACTTTGGTTACGGCTTCTGGCGGGAATCACAGCCCCTTGAGCAAAGGGCTGAAAAACTGCAGGTCGCTTTGATTCAGGGAAATATTGATCAGGGGCAAAAGTGGGTTCCAGAGAATCGGCAAGCGACAATTGACCGTTATCAGCAGTTATCAACCCAGGCGTTAAAAAATCATCCGGATTTGGTGATCTGGCCTGAAGCGGCGACACCATTTTTTCTTCAGGAAGAATCTGATCTGGCGAATCAGGTTAAAAAAATACCTGAGCTGCTGAATGCCCCTCTGTTGGTTGGCAGCCCCTCTTATCAATTATCACCAGCCGGGGAATACCAATACTTCAACAGTGCTTTTCTATTTTCCTCCACCGGGAAAAGGCTCGGGCGTTCGGATAAAATCCATCTGGTTCCTTTCGGAGAGTACGTGCCATTGGAAAAGCTCCTCTCTTTTATTGATAAGCTGGTGGTCGGGGTGGGCAACTTTTCTCCCGGACGGATTCAGCCTTTGCCACTGAATGGACATACTCTTGGTGTCCTGGTCTGCTATGAAGCAATTTTTCCATCATTAGCCCGAGAATATGTTCAGGAGGGGAGCAGTCTGCTGGTCAATTTGACCAATGATGCCTGGTTTGGGCACTCTTCGGCTCCTTATCAGCTCCTTGCAATGACCCGGTTTCGGGCAATTGAAAATCGGGTCTGGATTGCCCGGGCGGCTAATACCGGAATCTCAGCACTGATTTCACCGGCGGGCCGAATTGTCTTGTCCGGACCGATCTTTGCGCCATTGCAGTTAAGTGGATCGGTCGGTTTGGGAGCCGATATGACATTCTATACCCGGTTTGGTGATATGTTTGCCAGCATCTGCCTGGGGATAAGTGGAATTTATCTGCTGGTTCTTCTCTTTATGCGAAAGCGTAGCGAACTGCCGGTTAAAGATTGAAAGGATTTTTATGGTGAATGCAACAGCTATTATTCCTGCCCGCTATGGATCAACCCGGTTCCCGGGAAAACCTCTTGCGTTAATCAATGGTTTGCCAATGATTCAGCATGTTTGCCAACGGGTTGCCAACGCAACAATGGTTGATCGGGTTGTTGTGGCAACGGACGATGAGCGTATCGCTGCAGTGGTTGATGGTTTCGGTGGGGAGGTTATGATGACCAGAGCTGATCATCCAACCGGAACCGATAGGTTGGCTGAAGTGGCTGAGAAAATCGAATCAGAGTTGATTGTTAATGTTCAGGGGGACGAACCTCTGATTGATCCACGGATGGTTGATCAAGTCATCGTTCCATTGGTGGAAAACCGGCAGATCCAGATGGGAACCCTTGCCTGCCCGATCGATCAACTCGACGATTTCTATAATCCCAATGTGGTTAAAGTCGTCAGGAAACAATCCGGGATGGCACTCTATTTTTCCCGTGCCCCGATCCCCTGCCCCCGTGACCTGGATTCCGATCAGCTTGCGCAACTGTTGCCAGAGTTGGGCTTGTTACGTCATATCGGTCTTTATGTCTACCGCCGAAAATTTTTGCTGGAATATCCCTCATGGCCCAAAATGCCACTGGAAAAGTTGGAAAATCTTGAACAATTGCGTGCCCTTGAACGGGGGGTTGAATTGTATGTGGCGGAAACTGAATTTGCCTGTCACGGAGTTGATACTCCGGAAGATCTAAAGCGGGTTTCCCAGCTCATGTCTGGTGAAAATTAATAGTTAAAACACATTGTTGCCTCCATTTTGTAAATTTGGATGGTTTTTTGCATGAACAGGGTTTCTTTCGCCTCTGTTTCTGTGTAGAATTGATTTTTACAGTTTTTATCTAACGGGCTGTTGAAAAACTATCTGCGTTGCGATTGCCGTGTTGAAAATTGTCTCAAAATGCTCATTTAATTAGGTGTAAACTGCGATTTTTCGGCAATTATCGCTTTACATTCGCGGCCTCGAAAACGTTTTTCAACACCCTGCCAATGCTGTAGCTGAACAGCAATTTTTATGAAGGATGGAATAAGTCAATGAAAACAAAGTTTCTCTTTGTCACTGGTGGTGTGGTTTCTTCTCTCGGTAAAGGCTTGGCAGCTGCTTCGATTGGAGCACTGATGGAAGCCCGTGGCCTACGTGTTTCAATGCAGAAAATGGATCCCTATATCAATGTTGATCCTGGAACTATGAGTCCTTTTCAGCATGGTGAGGTGTTTGTTACTGAGGATGGCGCAGAGACAGATCTCGACCTTGGTCACTACGAACGTTTCACCTCAGCAAAGTTATCGCGTAAATCAAATTTTACGACCGGGCAGGTTTACGATTCGGTTATTCGAAAAGAACGGCGTGGTGATTACCTGGGTGGGACGGTCCAGGTTATTCCTCACATTACCAATGAAATTAAACAGAAAATTCTTGACAATGCCAAAGATGTCGATATCGCAATTATCGAAGTTGGTGGTACTGTCGGGGATATTGAATCTCTCCCTTTTCTCGAGGCGATACGGCAGTTTCGAGCCGATCGCGGCCGGGATAATGTCCTCTATATTCATCTTACTTTAGTTCCTTATATTGCAACAGCAGGTGAACTGAAAACCAAGCCAACGCAGCATAGTGTCAAGGATCTGCGTGAAATAGGGATCCAGCCAGATATATTGTTGTGCCGTTGTGACCGTGAAATTCCCCGGGATATGAAGGAAAAGATTGCGTTGTTTTGTAATGTGCCGGAGGAGGCAGTCATTACTGCCCGGGATGTTGAAACCATCTATGAAGTGCCCACCGTCTTTTATGCTCAGGGGCTGGATGAACGGATTGTCGATTATCTCAATATCTGGACCAAAACTCCCGATTTGTCAGGTTGGGAAAGAATTATCCAGCGGGTGAAACAGCCGGAACATGAGACAACGATTGCCGTCGTAGGTAAGTATGTCGGCTTGACAGAGAGCTATAAATCTTTAGCTGAGGCGTTGATTCACGGCGGTATTGCCAATAATTGTCGCGTCACCTTGAAGTATGTTGATTCAGAAACATTGGAACGCCATGGTATTGATGATGCTTTTGCTGATATCGATGGAATTCTGGTTCCCGGTGGTTTTGGTGAGCGGGGAAGTGAAGGTAAGATTGCCGCCATCCGCTATGCTCGTGAAAATAAAATCCCATTTTTTGGCATCTGCCTGGGGCTGCAGATGGCAATTGTCGAGTTCTCCCGCCATGTATGCAAGCTTGATGATGCCCATTCTTCAGAGTTCCATGAGACCGCAAAAAACCCGGTAATCCACATTATGGAAGGGCAAAAAAAGGTCAAGGGAAAGGGTGGTACCATGCGCTTGGGGGCCTATCCCTGTGATCTGGTTGAGGAGTCTCTGGCGCGCAGAATTTACGGGAAAGATCATCTGAGCGAACGTCATCGGCATCGTTTTGAGTTTAACAACGACTATCTTGGAAAGTTGGAGAGTTGCGGGTTGATTTTTTCCGGGATAAATCCTGATTTAAATCTGGTTGAGATTGCTGAACTAGCCGATCATCCTTGGTTTCTCGGGTGTCAGTTTCATCCCGAATTTAAATCCCGGCCAATGGAGCCCCATCCGCTGTTCGAATCCTTTGTCGGGGCCTGCCAGAAGCAGCACGAGGAGGGCAAATGAAATCTATCAATGTTGGCTCGGTCAGTTTCGGTGGCTTCAAACAGTTAGTTCTGATTGCCGGACCCTGTGCTATTGAAGATGAAAGTCTGACTTTGAGAATTGCTGAAGGGTTAAAGGAAGCGACTCAAGCTCTCGGTTGTGAGTTGATCTTTAAAGCCTCCTACGACAAAGCCAATCGAACCTCTGTGACCTCCTTTCGCGGACTTGGAGTGGAGCGGGGTCTGCGGGTTCTGGAGCGAGTCAACAGGGAGTTTGAGCTCCCAATTATCTCTGATATTCACGATGTCAGTCAGGTTGCTGCGGCTGCGGATGTTCTCGATGTTCTACAGATCCCAGCATTTTTAAGCCGCCAGACCGATTTATTGGTGGCCGCAGGGCAGACCGGAAAGCCGATCAATTTGAAAAAAGGGCAATTTCTAGCTCCTTGGGATATTGAACACGGGGTGAATAAAATTGCGTCAACCGGCAACGAAAATATTTTGTTGACAGAACGGGGCGTCTCTTTTGGTTACAATAACCTGGTTGTTGATATGCGCTCGCTGGTGATTATGCGCGAGATGGGCTATCCGGTGGTATTTGATGCGACCCATTCAGTACAGTTACCGGGTGGTGCCGGAGGATCATCTTCGGGGCAGCGAGAGTATGTGGGTGCTTTGTCTCGAGCTGCCGCTGCAACCGGTATCGATGGTCTGTTCTGGGAGGTTCATGAAAATCCGGATCAGGCCCTCTGTGATGGTGCCAATTCTCTGCCGCTGGCTCAGGTTAAAGAACTGCTGAAACAAATTTTGGAATTTGATGCTATTTTCAAACAGCCTGGAACAGGGGGGATGGGTGATGATTGAAACAGCAAGGCGGGTTTTGCAGATTGAAGCAGCGGCTATTTTAGCGTTGCAGCCAAGAATTGATGATACTTTTACCCGGGCGGTCAAAATGATTTTAGATTGTCGGGGGAAAGTTGTTGTGACGGGAATGGGAAAGTCTGGATTGATTTGTCAGAAGGTTGCAGCAACCATGGCGTCAACCGGAACCCCGACCTTTTTCCTCCATCCTGCTGAAGGAATTCATGGTGACCTCGGGATGTTGTCAAAAGGGGATGTTGTTATCGCTGTCTCCTATTCCGGGGAAACTGAGGAGGTTAACCGGATTCTGCCGGTGATCAAGCGGATGGGTTTACCGCTGATAACCATGTCAGGGAATCCGCACAGCACTCTGGGGATCGCCGGTGATGTCCATCTGGACATCAGTGTTGCTGAAGAAGCTTGCCCTCTTGGTTTGGCTCCAACAGCCAGTACCACGGCAACCTTGGCTATGGGTGATGCTCTGGCGGTTGCTCTGCTGGATGCCCGTGGGTTCAAAGCGGAAGATTTTGCCCTTTTTCATCCCGGCGGTGCTCTGGGGAAGAGGCTGCTGTTGCGAGTTGAAGATCTGATGCATGTTGGTGATGCTATCCCTCTGGTTGCAACGGAAACCCTGCTGCGTGATGCTCTATTTGAAATCACCAGTAAACAAATGGGTGTAACTGGTATCGTTGATGCTCAGGATTCTCTGGTCGGGGTCTTTTCTGACGGTGATTTGCGCCGGATTATGCAGCACGGGCTGGAGTGTTTTCAGCAACCGATCCAGCAGGTAATGTCAACGAATCCTAAGCGAATCTTAAGGAGAAACCTTGCGGCAAAGGCGTTACAGATTATGGAAACGCATTCGATCACTTCACTGTTTGTTTTTGCTGACGATCAGGGGAAGATACCGGTTGGTATTGTTCATCTGCATGATCTGCTTAAATCCGGGGTTGTTTAGTGGAAAAGCAACTCGCCAAAATTAAACTTTTGCTCCTTGATGTCGATGGTGTTTTGACCGATGGTCGGATTATCTATGATAGTCAAGGGAATGAGTTGAAGGCATTTGATGTCAAAGATGGCCACGGGTTGAAAATGGTGCAACGTGCGGGAATCAGGGTTGGGATTGTTACCGGACGTAATTCTATTGTCGTCAGTCGCCGAGCTCAGGAATTAGGGATAGAAATTCTTTACCAGGGAGCTTTACGCAAGTTGGAACCCTATCTGGAAATTCTTTCCGAGCAGAATCTGCTCGATGAGCAGGTTGCCTATGTGGGGGACGATATTATTGATCTGCCGATTTTGCAGCGGGTCGGATTCAGTGCGACTGTTGCCGATGCTATCCCCGATCTTTTCCCTTATGTTGACTATATCGCAACCCGGCCCGGTGGCGGTGGCGCAGTCAGGGAGATTTGTGATTTGTTGTTACGGGCATCAGGTCAGTGGGATGAAATAACAAAAAGATATTTTGACTCTACCTGCACGACAGATTGATGTTTAATTTCAGGCGTCTGTTAGCTCTTCTTATTTTGCTTTCCAGTGTTGTTTTGACGACGGTTATCTATCGTCACCTGCAGCAGCAAAGCCCAAAAGAAATTCTTAGCATGTTGCCGGAAAATATTGACCTTGCTGTTGCTGACCTTCATTATACCCAGAATGAGGAAGGTCAGCGACGCTGGACTCTCGATGCCGATACTGCAGAATATGAGCGTGACAGTGGTCTGGCAAAGCTTACGACAGTCAGGTTGTTGTTTTATGATGCTGGAGGGTTCGGTGACGTCAACCTGCAGTCTGATCAGGGGCAACTTGCACAGGAGACAAGTCAGGTTGATGTCTGGGGGAATGTCAGGATAGAGGCTGAGAGTGGTGAGCAACTTTTCACTGAACGGTTGCACTATGATAATCAGCTCCGGCAGTTAAGTACTGATAACCCAGTTCGACTTCTTTCTTCTGGCGTGAAATTGACCGGTGTCGGGTTGTGGATTGATATTGATCAAGGACGCATGGTTGTAAAGGATAAGGTTCAAATGACATTGTATCCATCCGGCAGGGAGAAGAAATAAATGATGGGGAGATGGTTGCTGCTATTGTTCGGTGTCCTCTGCTGTTGTGTTCCCGTGACCTTTGCCGACGAAGTAACGCCGGGATTTGATCGAAATCAGCCGATTGAAATTACTGCACAGAAATTAGAGGTATTACAGCTGGAGCGACAATCAATTTTTACCGGGGAGGTTGTCGCAATCCAGGGGGAGATGACCCTTTCTGCGGATAAACTGATTGTCTATCTGCAGGAAGCCGAAGATCAAATTGATCAGCTGGAGGCGATTGGCAGAGTCCGGTTTGTACAGCTGGATCGGGTTGCGACTGCCGATCAGGCAATTTTCCAGCAAGAGAAAGAGGTGTTGATTTTAACCGGAAATGCGGTGGTGACCCAGGGGGAAAATACGATTTCCGGGGATGAGATTACCCTTTTCATTCAAGAGAACAGGACTCTGATTAAAGGGTCTGAAAATAACCGGGTTAAGGCGGTTATTGTTCCGGAAAAGAAAAAGGAAAAGCCGTGAGCAGAGTTCTTAAAGCAATCGAGTTACATAAAACCTATGTTGGTCGCGAGGTCGTTTCCGGAGTCAATCTGGAAGTTCACTCAGGGCAGGTGATTGGGTTGCTGGGTCCGAACGGTGCTGGCAAAACAACCAGTTTCTATATGGTGGTCGGGTTGGCAAAACCTGACAAGGGACAAGTCTTTCTGGATGATCTTGATATTACTGAACTGCCTATGTATCGGCGGGCGCGGCTCGGGATCTCCTATCTGCCACAAGAAGCATCAGTCTTTCGTAAGTTGACAGTGGCTGAAAACCTGCTGGCGATTATTGAGACCCTGAAACTGACCAAAGGGGAGCAAAAACAGCGTCTGGAAGAGTTGCTGGATGATTTGAATATTGGTCATATTGCTGGCTCAAAAGGATATGCCCTCTCCGGGGGAGAGCGTCGACGAGTTGAAATTGCCAGATCCCTGGTTCTTGAACCGGCTTTTTTACTACTTGATGAGCCCTTTGCCGGAATTGACCCGATTGCCGTTATTGATATTCAGACAATTATTTCTCAGCTTAAAGAGCGCGGCATCGGGGTGCTGATTTCTGATCATAATGTTCGTGAAACTCTCGGGGTTTGTGATCGGGCATATATCCTGAGTCAGGGTAAATTACTTGAATTTGGAACTCCTGAAGAAATTGCTGCGAGTCCGGTTGCGCGGGAAATTTATCTGGGAGAAAAATTCAAACTCTAATTTGTTAATACGGGTGAGTCCGCTTTTCTAAAGACCTCACATTATCATTATCTGGCAGGTGACACCTGCCTCGGAAAAAAACTTTATGGCTCTTGATCTTCGACTACAGGTTAAACTCAGTCAACAACTGGTTATGACTCCCCAGCTGCAACAGGCAATTAAATTATTGCAACTGTCGCGGATGGAATTGGTGGATGCCGTGGCTGAGGAATTAGCTGAGAATCCACTACTTGAAGAGGGAACTGAGACAAAAGATGAGATTGACGAGGGGGTTGCCAAGCTTGAAGGGGAAGCGGACCTGCAGGCTGATGCTGCCCCTGAACAGGAGATCAAGGCTGAGTCAGAGGGGATGAATGATATTGACTGGCAGACCTACCTTGAAGGGTACAGTCTCAACAGTAGTGATACCCGTAACAGTTACGAGGATCACGAAGATCGCCCTTCTTACGAAAGCCTGTTGACTCGCCAGGAAAGTCTGAAAGATCATCTGATGTGGCAGCTTAATCTCTCTTCATTTGCCACTGATGAGCGTCTGGCTGCTGCTGAAATTATCGGTAATCTGGATGATGTCGGTTATCTGCATGCCAGTTTGGAGGAGATGGTAGAGAACTCAGAGTTGGAACTGGAGATATTTGAATCCGCCCTGAAACGGGTTCAGAAATTTGATCCTGCTGGGGTTGCCGGAAAAAATCTTCAGGAATGTCTCCTGTTACAGTTGGACCGATTGGAATTGTCAGACTCCTTGGCCGCTAATATTTTACGTGACTTTATTGTCGAACTTGAAGGGCGTAAATATCCGGTGATCGCCAAAGCATTGAAAGTCTCTCTAGATGATGTGCTGAAAGCGGCAAAAATGATCGCTAGCCTCGATCCGCGACCTGGAAGATCCTATAATGAAGAGGATGTTCACTATATTTCTCCTGATATCTTTGTCCATAAGGTTGGGAATGAGTATGTGGTAACGCAAAATGATGATGGCTTGCCCAATTTACGCATCAACTCTTTTTACCGTAAGGCACTGAGCGATTCAAAAGCAGTGGATAAAAAAGCCGGGGAGTATATTCAGGAGAAAATGCGCAGTGCGGTCTGGTTGATCAAGAGTATTCATCAGCGGCAACGGACCATTTATAAAGTGACCAAGAGTATTGTTAAGTTACAGAGGGACTTTTTTGACTATGGAATTGAGCACCTGAAACCTCTTGTCCTCCGTGATGTTGCCGATGATATTGAGATGCATGAATCAACGGTCAGTCGGGTGACCACAAACAAATATGTACAGACTCCACAAGGGTTGTTTGAATTAAAATATTTCTTTAACAGTGGGATCAATACTGCTGATGGTGATGCAATCGCCTCAGAGAGTGTGAAGAGTCGCATCAAAGAAATTATTGCTGTAGAAAATCCCAAAAAGCCCTACTCGGATCAGAAAATTGTGGCTCTTCTGGCGGAACATAACATTGATATTGCGCGCCGGACTGTGACTAAGTATCGAGAAATGCTCGGTCTTGGTTCTTCCACCGAGAGAAAAATACTATTTTAATGCCAATCATATAAAGTTTTTTGGCGTTGTGGTAGTTTTTCAGAATCTAATTTTAGTTTTCTCAGGGTGAAAAGATGCCTTGAAGATGATTCTGCGTTATAGTTAACCTAATCCAGATTCCATGCCGGAGTCTGTTGAAACAAGGAGGTTGCCCTATGCAAATTGCCGTTACCTTCCGTCACATGGAGAGTAGTGATGCCATTCGCAACTATGTGGAAGATAAACTGTCCCGGGTTAAAAAATACATCGATGAACCAATCGATGCCCAGGTCGTTTTATCGATACAAAAAAAGATAAATCATCGCGCCGAGGTTACCATGGTCGCTAAAGGGCTGACCATGAAGAGTACAGAGAGTAAGGAAGATATGTATGCCGCTATTGATCTGATGGTCGATAAAATAGAACGGCAACTGAAGCGTCACAAAGATAAGCTCAAACGACATAAGGGGGATAGTGGAATTCGACGGCAGCTGGGGAAAACAGTTTTTTCTGCAGCAAGCGTTGATGCTGAGAATGAAGCCCCTGAAATTATCCGCAGTCATTCATTTTCTGTCAAACCAATGTCGGTGGAAGAGGCCGTCCTGCAGATGGATCTTCTCGACAAGGAGTTCCTTGCTTTTACTGATGATAACACCGCAGAGATGCATGTTGTTTATCGACGTAAAGACGGTAACTATGGTTTGATCGTCCCGCAGGGGAGTTAATATTTGTAACGGGTCTTTCTTCTGTAGGGGAGAGAGACCCGTATTTTTCTATTTCTGACTTGATAAGATTGTGATTATGAAAATATCTGAACTGCTGGATCCAAGAGCTATTATTGCTGACATGCAAGCTAAAGACAAACCGAGGGCCCTTGTTGAATTGACCGATTCATTGATTTCCTGTGAGCCATCTTTAAACCGGGATGATGTGATTTCTGTTCTACAGGAGCGAGAAAGACTTGGCAGCACCGGAATCGGTGATGGTGTTGCTATTCCACACGGTAAATTAGCCGGGATTCCTGAGTTGAAACTGGTTTTTGGGCGGAGTCATTCGGGGGTCGATTTTGAATCAATGGATGGACAACCGGCGTATCTGTTCTTTTTGCTGATTGCTCCTGAGGAATCGGTTGGTGTTCACCTGAAAACCCTGGCGAGAATTTCTAAATTATTAAAAGATGTCACGGTCAGGAAAAAACTGCAGGATGCTCCTGATCAAGCGGCGATTTATCAGGCTATTCTTGACCAAGAGGAACAAACCTGATCATTTGGGATACCATCACTGCTCCGGTGAATAAATCAGGTTGAATAAATATGCCAAAACTTACCATTCAGGAAATACTTGATGAGAAAGAATCTGGCCTGGATCTGGAACTGTTGTCCGGTGCCGGAGGATTGTCCAATACGGTTTCGGTTCCAAGAATTCAGAAGCCGGGACTTGCACTGGCCGGCTATACCGATAGTTTGCACCCCGATCGGGTGCAGATAATTGGCTCGACGGAGCTGAGTTTTCTGCAATCCATGCCCAGAGATGAAGCTGTCAAAAAACTCCGTGGTCTCTGCCGCAGGAACCTCTCCTGTTTAATTATTACTAAAAATCAGCAAGCTCCCGATTATCTGATCGAACATACTGAAGCTGGCAATACTCCCCTTTTAAGAACTAAACATCTCAGTTCTAATTTCATTGCTCTCTTGACCCGTTTTTTGGAAGAGCGGCTACTGCCGACTTCGACTCTGCACGGGGTTTTGATGGATATCCTTGGGGTTGGTGTCTTAATCCAGGGGAAAAGTGGGGTGGGGAAAAGTGAGTGTGCTCTTGAGCTGATTTTACGTGGTTACCGTCTGGTTGCTGATGATGTTATCAAGGTGCGATTTAAACTCCCCGCGGTCATTTTTGGTGAAGGGATGGATCTGCTTCACTATCACATGGAAATTCGTGGTCTGGGGATTCTTAATATCAAGCACCTTTTTGGTGTCGCAGCAATTCGGGAACGCAAAAAAATTGATCTGGTTGTTGAACTGGCAAAGTGGGAAGATGATAAGGAATATGATCGCTTGGGGGTGGAAAATCAGGTATTCAATATCCATGGAGTTGACCTCCCATTTGTGCAGATACCAGTCGCTCCAGGACGGAATATCAGCACCATTGTTGAAGTTGC
>JAGLDI010000039.1 GCA_023145655.1 Desulfuromusa sp.
GGGGGTGCGGGATGAAAAGGGATTCCCGGGGTTTTACGCTGATCGAAATTTTGTTGGCTGTTTTAATTAGTAGTTTGGTTTTAGGCAGTGTTTATGGAGTTTTCAGTTCGGTCAGTAGTGCTCGTGATCGGCTTGAAACCGAAGGGGATTTATACCATCAGGCGCGTATTTTTTTTGACCGTATTGGCGGTGAACTTGCTAGTATAAGGTTCTCTCCGTTAGGAAAACAGGCGGTATTCAGTTCAGGGACAACCTCCTCCGGTGATTTTTTTCTGGAATTTAATACTGAACTTGTTTCCCCTTTATTGCAGCAACATGGGGGGATTTCACGGGTTCGTTATGAAATAAACCAGCAAGAGGATGCAGTAGTTTTGTTGCGCAGTGAGCAGGTGTTACTGGCTGATCTGGCAGCGTCTGAGCCCCTTTTATTTATTACTGATTTGAAAACTTTTCAGGTGCGTTATTTTAATCACGGAAATTGGCAAGATAGTTGGGGTAGTAAGTCAGCACCGCAACTGATTGAGATTACCCTGGAGTTTGCAACGGATAATGGTTTGATACCGTTTCGTAGCAGTTTTGTCTTGTCAGCGGTGCGCGGATGAACTGCCTGCGTAATCAAAATGGGATGGCTTTGCTTCTGGTACTGGTCATTGTTGCTTTACTCAGTGCTCTGGTGATTGAATTTTCTTTTTCAACCCTGGTTGATTTACGGGCAACGGAGACATTTCGTGACCGCACCAAGGCTTACTATCTGGCTCGGGGAGGTATAGAGGCGGCACGGACAATTCTTCAAGAGGATAAAAATAATTTTGACCACCCCTCAGAATTTTGGGGTCATCCGTTGCTCAATATCCCCGCTGGAGATGGTGACGTCAGTATCACCATTACCGATTTGACAGGTCGTTTGAACATTAATTATGTTGCTGATGTTCGTGGCAATCCGTTATCGGGTTACCATCGATTTGTTGCTCTTTGTGAAGAAGTTCTATTGCTGGATCAAGCACAGTCGCAGGAGTTGGCCGATTCACTGGTTTATTGGTTTAATAAAGATAAAACTAAAACAACCCCGGATGATGCATATTACGCCAGCTTGCATCCCCCTTACCGGAGGCGGGGTGCCAAATTGACAACCTTGGATGAATTGAAACTAGTCAAAGGGTTTGACTCGCAACGATTTGAAGATCTGAAGCCTTATATCCGCGTTGTTGGTGAAGAGCAGATTAATCTCAATACGGCTCCGGCAGCAGTTTTATATGCTTGGCAATTTTCTGCTGCAACAGAAAATATTGAAATCATTTTCGACCGACAGGATATCGCGGCGTTGATTGATTATCGAAAAAAGTCGTTCTACCAGACATTGCAGGATCTCTCTCTTGCCGAGGGAATTGGCGGGCGTTGGTCTGCTGCCTGGTTGCAGAATTCTGTCAAGGTGGCCGGATCGATATATGAGATTTTCAGCCGGGGCAGGATCAATCAAGGAACTCGTCAGGCACAAGCTATTGTTGCTAAACAAGGGAACAAACTCCTGAGTTTTAAGGTGGAGTAAGACATGTCTAAACGTTTTATTGGTATCGATCTGGAGGGGTCGGAGGTCAGGGTTGCTATTCTGACAGCCACCTCAGGGAAGATTGATATAGAGCTGGACAAACGTAGCTATGATACTTCTGAAGCTGCTGCCGCCACAATTAACGAAATGTTGGGAGGGGTTGCTCTAGGAGATCGTCTGATTACAGCACTTCCTTGTCGGGTCGGTTTGTTTCGTCGGTTACGATTTCCTTTCCGGGAGAAAAGTAAAATAGAAGCGGCCTTGCCATTGGAGTTGACCTCACAGTTGCCAATTTCGCTTGAAGAGCATTTGATCTCTTTTTTGCCGCCCCGTCCTCGTGAAAATGACTACGAAGTCGATGCTGTTGTCGTTAATAAGCGGGAAGTTGAGGAGCTTCTGACCCATTTTCCTGAACCGGAGCAAAATCCTCGACGGATCGACCTTTTCCCTTTCGCTTTGCTGCCGGTCTTAAGTGAGCAAGACGGGGTTCTTATTTATTGCCGCCGCTTCGAGGTTGTTGTTGCGCTGGTTTATGATGGCATGGTTAGGGATTACCGATTGCTACCCGGAACCAGTGAGCTGAGCGAGAATGAAATTTTTTCTTTTATTTCCAACCATGTTAGTCAGCTGGAAAATGGAATTGGCCATGAGGGTTTGCCTCTCTGGGTTATTGGAGCCGGAGTGACCGAAGATCTGCTGATTCTTCTTTATAAAACGGATAGAACTATCTTATCTCCAGCGGCCGATGTTTTTGGTTCTGAGGTTTCCTATGAAATGGCTCCTGCTGCATTACTGGCGTTAGCCGAAATGAGGACGGCAAAAAAACCAATCCGGTTGGATTTTCGTCAAGGAAGATTTTCTGCGCGTGGACAACTGGAGACTTTTCGCACCAAACTTGTAGCTGTTGCGTTGTTGTTACTTCTGGTTGTTGCTGGTGGTACATTATCAATGTACCTCAGCTATCTACAGAAAACCCGCGAGCATCATCAATTAAAGCAACAGATGACAGAGGTCTTCCACCAAGTTATGCCAGCTAATGCGACGATTGTTGATGTGCCATTACAATTACAGAGTCAGTTGCAGGAGCTGCGAAAACAGGTGCAACTATTTGGTCTTGGCGGTCATGGTGCCGCAACAGTTTTACAGGGTCTATCCAACAGTATTGATCCAGATCTCCGGGTTGATTTTCAGGAATTTAATTATAATAAAGATGAGGTTCGCCTTTCAGGCAATGCCGACTCTTTTGAGTCGGTTAACCAGATTTCTGAAAAATTGAAGATGAATCCTCTTTTCAGCCAGGTTGAAATTGTGGGAGCCCGTTTAGCGACCGATAGCAGTCAGGTCGATTTTGAATTGCAACTAAAATTTCATGGGGGGGGCAAGTGATGCTTAAACGCCTTAATCCAAGAGAAAAAGTTGTTGTTTTTACTGGTTTGGTTGTACTGGTATTATTGTTCACCTGGTTCGCCCTCCTGAATCCCTATTTTAAAACAATGAATACCCTTGATCGTAAAATTTCTGCCCATCAACGTAATTTGGTTAAGGTAGAAAAAATGCGTGGCCAAATCATCCAGTTGCGCCAGCAACTTGCCGATGTCGGATCCCGAAGAAGGGGAGCTCAGCCACTTTTCTCTCAAGTAGAAAGCCTTACTGAACAGACGGGGGTGCGGGAACAACTTCTTTCCATGCGTCCACAACCTGCCACAATTCAAGGTGAGTTTCGCCAACAACTGGTTGAGATTCGCCTGGAAAAGATGACTTTGTCTCAATTGGTTCAGTTGCTGCACGCCGTTGAATATCGTAGTGGGGGTGTTCAAGTGAAATCGATGCGTGCCAAGCCACGGTTTGAAGATCGCTCTATTCTTGATGTCAGCATGGTTTTGATGTCTATGGAGAAGCTATGAGTCGTGTATTTCCCCCGGGTTTCAGTTGGCAGAGACTGGCAGGTCAGCGCCGGTTATCTTTGCTTTGTCTTCTACTGTTTGTGGTGAGTGCCTTACTCTCTTTCGGAGCTTTTTTTCCCGCGGAGATTATGCAGCAGCGCTTAGTTCAGGAAGTGTCGCAACAGACTAATCTTGAAATGCGGGGTCGTAATGCAAGGATGCTTTTTCCTCC
>JAGLDI010000004.1 GCA_023145655.1 Desulfuromusa sp.
CAACCCCGCGACCTTGCGGTTTATTAATCAGTATTTCGAACTCAAAACACGTATTCCCAACAGCAACAGCTCCCAAGGACCAAGACCAAGAATCATCAAACCTCCAAAAGCAACCGCCCACTGGAACCTGCAACGACTTCACCGACCCGACAAACGGGAACAGCACGTTCGGTCAATTTCTGTTCCAATATTTCGGCCCTCTCTTTTGCCACCGCAATCAATAGTCCTCCCGAAGTTTGCGCATCACTGAGCAAATCAAGCAACAGGGGATCACAATTTTCATGTCCATCCAGCCGTGAGAAATAGAAATCCCGGTTGCGGTGGGAGCCCGCTGGTACCAAGCCCATTTCTGCCATCTCCAGAGCCTGAGGATAGGCGGGAAGATCTTTCATAAAAATTTTGATTCCGACCCGACTCGCCTCCGCCAGTTCAGAAGCGTGGCCAATCAGTCCAAATCCAGTAATATCGGTACAGGCAGAAACACCAACAGCCACCATCACTTCTGCAGCGACTTTATTCAATACTATCATCCCCTCAATCGCTGTGGAGATGTCTGTTTCGGTCAGGATTTCCCCCTTCAAAGCTGTCGTCAGTAACCCGGTCCCCAGGGGTTTGGTCAAATACAACTGATCACCCGGAGAACAGCCACACGTCGTTATCATTTTACCGGGGTCGACAATACCGGTCACGCACAAGCCATATTTAGGCTCATCATCTTCAATAGAATGACCACCAGCCACCACTCCTCCGGCAGCATGAACCCGTTCAGCACCCCCCTGCAGAATTTTGACCAGAATATCGCTTTCGAGACAATCCACCGGAAAGGAGACCAGATTCAGAGCAGTCAATGGTCGGGCCCCAACCGCAAATAGATCGGAAAGTGCATTGGCTGCAGCGATCTGGCCGTACTTGTACGGGTCATCCACCACCGGGGTGAAGAAGTCGACCGATTGCACCAACGCCTCGGAATCGTTGAGGCGATAAATTGCCGCGTCGGCAAATGGAATCTCCTGCGACAACAGATCAGGATGATCAATATATGGGAGCTGACTCAGCACCTGAGTCAGGGTCTCTGGACCAATTTTTGCCGCTCAGCCGGAGCTGCGCGACAGAGCGGTCAAACGTACGCTCATCAGTAGCCTTTCTCTTTATGAAATACCGGGCAGTTGCCAGGCAACCCTCGCATCATCGACCCGGCGGGTATATTTGTAGCTATCGAACAATTCCAGGAGCGCCTGAACCTGCTTACGTCCACTGCCCAGTTGATCCCTGAATTGAGCCAGGGTCATGGTCTCCTGCCGCTGAAAAATATCAACCAACAGTTTTTCTGCTCTATGATAGCTCTCCATATGCAGCGAACTTTCTTGATTCAAACGAACCAGAGATCCTTCGAGAACCAGGTAGGAAAAGTAAGTTTCACTATCGAGCCCCTCCAGACCAAGTTGGGCCAGAACATCCTTGTTATTTTTGACTTGGAATCCGCTGCTGCGGAAATACTGTTCCAGTTTTTTTAGAACTTGTGTCTCTTCAGTGGTCGGTTGTGGCTGCCAATCGGGGGTTGCCACCAGATCACTATTCACCACAATAAGGTTCTCATTCAGCGCCCACTGCAGCAGGACTTCAAACCCTTTTGGCGCCAGTTTTTCTGCCAGACGTGATTGCAAGGTAGCTCGGGGGATCCCGTGGCGTAAATGATGTTGCTGTTGATACTCTGCCACAATCTGTGGCAACCGTTGCTTCCAGCTACGCACTCGATCAGCAATCACCCACTGTTCAGCCAGCAGCTGAACCTGTCCGGTCGCCTTTAATTTTTCCAGCCCTTGCAGCAACTGCGCCCGCCCGGTGCCGGTCTGTTTTTCCAGATCCTTGATCCTGGCAACTTCCAGTTCATCCAGTTTCTGCAACCAGAACCCCAGGTCACCGGAAGCAAGATCACCTAAACGCTGAGTCACTTCATCACGAAAACGTTTATGCTTCTGCGGTTCGGCATCAATCACCATCCCACCCCCAATCGTCACCATAGGGGAATAGGAACGGATAATAAATCGATCACCACGATGAACCAGCAAAGGCTGATCGAGTGTCATCTGCACCAGAGCTTCTTCTCCCGGCACCATCTCTTCACGATCAAGGAGGACCACTTTGGCAACACTGCGACCGGTCCCCAGATGAAAATGGACCGGATCTCGAAACTTAAGGGGCCGCGGAGCTTCTTTCAGGAGCTGTAAGCGAACATCAATCCTCTGACTCGCCCGGAACAACCCCGGTGTACCAACAATCGATCCACGTGGAATCTGCTCACGCGTCACCCCGGAAAGATTCAACGCGACCCGTTGCCCGGCAAAAACTGCCGGAGCTTGTTGATCATGAACCTGAGCTTCGCGCACCCGCGCCATAATTGCCGCCGGGAGAATCTCCAACACATCTCCAGGCTTGATCTGACCACTGTTCAAGGTTCCAGTTACAACTGTCCCAAAACCACTGATGCTGAAACAACGATCCACCGGTAAGCGCACCGCACCGCCGGAATCACGAGGAGGAACCTGGCACAGTTGCTCACGGATCACCTCCATCAGGTTATCCAAACCCTCTCCGGTTATGGCAGAGACCCGGCAACAGGGAGCTTTTTCCAGAAAGGTTCCGGCAACCTGTTCACGAATTTCCTCTTCGACAATATCCAACCAGTCGGGTTCAACCAGATCACACTTGGAAAGAACCAGAATCCCCTTTTTCAACTGCAGCAGTTCCATGATCTGCAGATGTTCACGGGTCTGTGGCATCACCCCTTCATTGGCGTCAATTACCAGCAGAACAAGATCAATCCCGGCAATCCCACTGAGCATCTGCGGGATAAACTTTTCATGCCCCGGCACATCAACCACCCCGGCAATTTGACCATCCCCCAGATCAAGAGGAGCAAAACCGAGCTCAATGGAGATCCCCCGCTCTTTTTCCTCCCCCAGTCGATCGGTTTCCACCCCGGTCAGAGCACGGATTAAAGCCGACTTGCCATGATCAACATGTCCCGCCGTTCCGATGATGAAATGCCCTGCTTCTGCCACGATTTAGTCCTCTTATTTTCTAAGTCACT
>JAGLDI010000040.1 GCA_023145655.1 Desulfuromusa sp.
AGGGAGAAGGGAACAACAAAACAGAAGGATGAGTGAGGCAATCAGGACAACAGTTATTCCCGTGAGTCGCAGAAAAGGATTAACGAATAATTGGTTTTGCCAAAGTTCCGCCAACCCGCAACAAATAGCTACCATCGGTTGTTGGTCGGATACCAGCTAAGCTGATCAGGTCTCGAATACTATCGGGAGTTGTTGTCGTTGGATGCAAACGGATGTTTAAGTTTAAGCGCGTCTTTTTCGATGTCTCTCCAATCAGGATATTTCCCCCACCGCTCAATTCTAAAACTCCTCCGGTAAGAACAACTTTTTCTAGATTAAATCTTTGTTGATCAAACTTCCCCTCTAGCCACAAGGCTCCAGCAAAAAAGTTATCGGGCAATCCAATCTTTTCCAAGCCCAGAATCCGCGCATCTTTCAATTGAAAAGAAAAAAATCCTCGCCCATTCATATTTCCGGAGATGTTTTCGCCATCCAGTTGACCGGTTAATTGTCCAATAACTCGATAGGGCATTTCCGACTGCTGCAACACTGCGAGAGCAACATCCTCGACATTCAAGTCAATCCGCCCGCTACGACTCACATCAACATCAATTTTTCCACCAGCAAAAGCTCCGGATAAATTAACAGCTTGATCCTTGGAGAAAAGGCTGCTCCACGCTGGTGAAACCTGCAATTGAGTCAGTTCTAAATCGGTTAAATTGGGGACCGCAGAATAAACAGTGAGATCAAATTCTACCCCCAGAGGAAAAAGCATCTTTGCATTACGACCCTTCATTTCGAGATTAGTCTGTTGTGACACTTCATGAACTAAGCGCTGCTGCACGACATCTGCGGGAAAAAAGGCGCCGAAAGAGAGGAAGGCACTGACCACAAACAATAGTAGACAAAGCAAAAACAACCGGCGCTGACCAGCTAGTCTCTGCCAACTGAAAAACGAGAAAGATACTCGACTCATAGCTTCTCCATAGACATCAGAACCATGCTGACATCGAGAATAGAGCGATCTTCAAACCGTGGTTTAGCACGCAGCGATTTTACTTGGACACCCCCACTACGATATTCAACAGCGTGCAGCAACTTAACCAATTGTGGCAAAGTTATCTTTTCCAAGCGAATTTCAACCAGTTGTTGGCGAAATTCCCCTTTAATTGTAGCCGGTTGTGGACGCATAGAAAGAAGTTGTTCCCGCACACCCGTCTGTTCAGTAAGGCTTTCTACTTGGGAGAAAAGCGGCCGACTTCCTTTTCTGCGGGCTCCGACATCAGCAAGTTGCTGACGTAACTGGATGATTTGACCACGCATCTTTTCTACTTTAACCAAACTGCGCTGATGAGCAGTAACTTTACGATCAAGAGTACTCATTGTTTTAAAATAGGGGTTGAGGAGGGCAAACCAGACAAATAACAATACCAAGACAATCGAGCCACTCAGAACAACAACTTTTTCTCTCGGGCTTAGACGATTCAGCATCACTCATCCCCCCCATGAAATTTCAGTTGCAATTCAAAATCGACCTGACTGCTATCGGTCGCTAATCGGGCTCCGACAATTTCAACCTGGGTAAAGAGGTAATTTGCCTTCAATTTTTCAGCAATCTGGTTAACCGAATCAAAAGAGTCAGCATTTCCTGACAGGCGAACCTCATCGTTATTATAATTAAATTCCTGAAAATCAACCCGGAGGCTTTGATCAATACTATTGGATAGACCTTGCAAAACTGTTGCGGCACCATGACCGCCAAGACCAAATAGTTGCACCTGTTTTCGCAGTTCCTGCAACTGGCTCTGCAATTGTAATGGCACATCGACAATCGTCGCATTAGCAGGCATAACCTGGTGGAAGACCGCTGTCATCTGTTGCTTTAAATGATGTTCTTCACGGGCTTTCTGTAGATAACCAAGATACATTGTCATTGTGCCTCCAGCGACAACCAGAAGGAACAACAATGCTACAGCCACAAGTTTGGTGCGAAAAGTCTCCAGTTGTCCACGTGCAGCAAATTCTCCTCGGCGAAAATCCAACTGGATCGATTTTTTTGCCGTCCTCATTTCGGCTAACGCCAGTAATGCAGCAGGAGCCATTTCAGAGGAAATATCAGAATCAAAAACATCGGTGGCTGGAAGAGAAATAGTTCGATCTGTCTTGTAGAGGAGAATTAACAAATCTTCGGTCACTCCCGCCCCGATCACCCAGAGAGGCAAACCTTCGTGACCAATCCCATTTTCCAACTGACTGACCTGATTAGCAATAAAATCAAAAATCCCTTCTTCGCTCAACTCACTGGTTCCAGGAAGCAATCGGTAGTCCCGCACCATGCCATCATAAACCAGCGCGACAACAACCTCGAGGCGACGGCAATAAACCAGGATTCCGTCCTCGTCACCTAAAACAGGAAGCAATGCAAAAGGGAAAAGATCGATACGACGAGGGTTCTGTTCCGGGTCAGGGAAGTGGGTCAAAAGTTCATCAACTTCTCGTTTATTAACGACAACGGCATCGACTTCGTAGTCATTCTCACGAGGGCGGGGCGGCAAAAATGAAATCAAATGCTCTTCAAGCGAAATGGGCAACTGTGAGTTCAATTCCAACGGCAAGGCCGCTTCTATTTTGCTCTTCTCCCTGAAAGGGAATTGTAACCGGCGAAACAGACCAACCCGACAAGGGAGTGCCGTAACCAGACGATCGCCCAGAGCAACCCCTCCCAATATCTCATTGATTGCGACGGCAGCAGCCTCAGGAGTATCATAGCTGCGTTTATCCAGTTCGATGTCGATCTTTCCTGAGCCAGC
>JAGLDI010000041.1 GCA_023145655.1 Desulfuromusa sp.
CTGTTTATTTCTGGCTGCCTCATTCACACCACCGCTTGACTGATTGGTACTTTGATCCTGAGCAACATTTTTTTTCCACTGATTTGTCTTACTCATGGACATATCATTGTTCATGACATCTGTAGTATAGTTCGTTAAGAATTCCGACTTAGCCGCACTATCTAAAGAAGATCCACCTGCTATTGCCGCACCCATTCCTACGGCTAACATCTTTCCAAATAAGTTACTACTGTTGCTCTGTTGAGCCTGTCTTCTTTGTTCTTCACGCTGAGCTTCTATCTGAGCTTGTCGTCTGACTTCAGCCTCTCTTGCTTCTGCTTCGAGCCTGGCCAGTTTTGCTTGCTGTCGCCTTTCCTCTGCTTGTCGTCTTTCTACCGCTAGTTGAACTTGGCGTTTTTCCTCACGATCATCGAGGTAGTCGTCTAATGATGAATTTCCTTTGCCAGCCCAGAATTCATCATCGCTATTTTTGGCAGGTTGTGACTCTGCTGCATTGAATTCCCAGAAATCATTATTGTCCGGAAGGGTGCTTTTTGCTTTATTCTCGGACGGTAAATCCCAGAAATCGTCAGCCATTCCGGAAGTAGTAACAAGAAGTAAGATTATTATGGCAAGCAACATAAAAAGTGATAATTTCATAGATAATATTCAAAATCGCTGACTATCATAGTTGTCTCTGATGAATTTGACATTTATTTCCTCGATAAAAACCGGTAGCTAGGGGTGAACCAGCCTAAAGCCAGAAGAAGTTTTTTTTGATGAAGGCAAACCATTCACTCGTTTACCCACCCTCAAAAAATCCTTGTCATTATTGACAGATGATCCGCCATGTTTGACGCGGTAGTTGCCTGCTGAGGGCCCAGTGGGGTTATTGACGCGACTGATCATATAATATTCCGCACCATACCAGTCCTGACACCATTCCCATACGTTACCGGTCATATCGTGCAATCCCAGACCATTAGCGGCTTTTTGACCAACAGGATGGATGGTACCGTCAGCATTTCCACCGTACCAACCAACTTTGTCAAGATCATTCCCGCCGCTATATTTTTCCTTTTTGCCGCCGCTTCTAGCAGCGTACATCCACTCGGCTTCGGTAGGTAAACGATAATTTTTCCCGGTTTCGCTATTGATCTTGTGAATAAATTGTTGCACATCTTCCCAACTGACCATCGTTACCGGGATTGTTCCCCCTAGAGTTTCTGAGGGGTTGTTTCCCATCACTGCAACCCAGAGAGCCTGAGTAACCTCGTATTTTCCTATAGAAAAGTTATCAAGGCAGACCTTATGTCGCGGTCTTTCATCATCATCACCAGAAAAGAGAGTATGATTCCCTACTTTGAAGCACCCACCGGGGACAGCAACAATTTGCCGCGAAACTTCTGCCAAGGCTTCCTGTAAAGCCTTTTTCTTTGTTTTTTTTTCATTTTTCTCGGTTTCAAGCCGTTTTCTTTGTTCTTGCGTTAAAATTTCCAACTCTGAATAAAGAGAAACCATCTCATTATACTCATCACTGCCCGACGACGACTCAGGGGTCACAGCGAAGAATTCTTCCAGAGCCGCCAGAGCTTTTGCGTATTTTCCCTGAGCATTATAGGCCTTGGTCAATAAATACTCGATGCGTGAGTTACTTTTACCCAACAGCGTTTTGGATTTCAGAGCATGTTCAATAGCACCTGAATGGTTGCCCTGATTCAACAGCTTTTCCGCTAGCAGATATTCAGATTTAGCTTTCACCATTTTCGGCACAGCATGAGCGGCTTCGATACCAGGTACGAAACTGAGTAGTAAAGTAAAACAAACCAGCAGGTAAGTGATTCTCAAAATTATCTCCAAGGATGACAGTCTCGTGGTGTAGATTAGTATAATCCAATAATCATAACGTCAACAATCTTTTTTGTCAAGTTATCTGCTTGTATTTCTAACTCGGAATGAGTGAACCAAAGGTATTGACCATCTGCTATACTCTTGCTTGTTAAAGATGAATAAAATGTGACTTATTATGTCATTCTGATATGTTATCCTGATTTTAAATTAGCAGGAGGTTCTTTATGCGTGAACATGGATTAGCAAGTTATGCCGCTCACAGTGACCAGAGTCTTGGTCGTAACTTTGATGAACCATTCAAAGATGAGCGGTTGGTATTTGAGCGGGATCGGGATAGGATTATTCATTGTGCCGCTTTTCGGAGAATGGAATATAAAACTCAGGTTTTTGTGAATCATGAGGGTGATTATTACCGCACCCGCCTGACCCATTCTCTGGAAGTTGCACAGATAGCCCGGGGCATTGCCCGTAATTTACATTTGAATGAAGATCTGGTTGAGGCTTTAGCTCTATCGCATGACCTGGGACATACCCCATTTGGGCATACCGGTGAGCATGTTCTCAAGCGGTTGATGAAAAATTTTGGCGGGTTCGAACACAATCAACAGTCTCTGCGAATTGTCGAACTTCTGGAACAACGCTATCCCGGTTTTGACGGTCTCAATCTGAGTTGGGAAACCAGGGAAGGGATCATCAAACATTCATCAGATTATGACCGGGCGGGAAAGGAAGCAATTCAGCCCTATGAGCCTGAGTTGCGGGCAACTCTGGAAGCACAGATTATTGATCTGGCGGATGAGATTGCCTATAACAACCATGATATCGACGATGGTCTTAAGGCTGGCTATATCATACTAAAAGACTTGGAAGAAGTTGAATTGTGGCAGCAGACTTACTTGATGATCGGGAAAAAATTTCCGGGTTTGGATGACAAGCGCCATATCTTACAAACCATCAGTTATCTGATTGGCGAATTGATGCATGATCTGGTTAATACGACAACCGAAAACCTGCAGAATAACAACATTTCAACTTTGGAAGATATTCGTAAGCAGCCTGAAAATCTTGTCAGTTTAAGCCCTGGAATGAGTGAGCTGAATCAGCAATTGAAAAAATTTCTCTACCGTCGCCTCTATCGTCATTCAAAAGTTGAGCGAATGCGGGTCAAGGCAGAGCGTTTTCTGACTTTGTTATTTGAAAACTATATGGAGAATCCAACTTTGTTGCCAGAACGGCATCAACTTAGGTTTGAAAAGTATGGAACGGAGCGGGTGATCTGCGACTATATCGCCAGTATGACCGATCGCTATGCTCAGGATGAGTATAAGCGGCTCTATGAGCCTTTTGAGAGGGCTTAAAGCTCAAATCGTCCCTTTTCCATAAGGGAGTGGGAAAAATGACTATTTCTCCACCCACTTGCGCATCTCGGCCAACTCGCCATAGGTTAGATGGGGGCGCAGATACTGCGTTGCTGACTCACGGTAATTATCCAGCTCTGGAAAATTACGGCACAGAGTCATAATTTCCTGCCGCGCTATATTATCGTCGATAATCGGTTTCATCGCTTCAATCGTAGCCAGCACCATTTTGATTTTTCGTCCCAGTGTCGCCCCGACAATGACAATTGAACCGGTGGTTAAACCTGCAACAATGCTACCTACAAGAGCCTGTTGCATCGCCATGCTAAGAATCATCATTGTGGCGATGGGTGTCCCCAGTGAGAGGATTCCGATAGCGATCTGGTCAGATAGCTTCAGTTTCTCTCGACTGGTCATTGCCAGAACCAGCGCAACAGCAGTACTTAGTGCAACGGCAACCAGAATCGCATATCCAGAAAGAAACTGACTGTAATAGAGACCGATAAAGATAAATGCGTGCAGCACATCTGAAATACAGGAGTATTTGATCTGAACTTTCCGCAATTTTTTGAGAGTCTGTAGCTCTGCTTCCAGTTCCCGATTTGTCAATGGATCTTGAGTAAGATCAAAATGGAACATGACTATTTATTTGGGTACTGGAAGTTTGATCTTTTTGTCTTCCGATTCTCGATACAGCAAAAAAATCTTGCCGAGGATCTGGGCAATACTTGAATCAGTTGCACTGGCAAGTTCTGCGGCAATATCCTTACGATCACCCAGACACCCCTCCTGCAGTTTTACTTTGATCAGTTCGTGAATGGTCAAAGCTTCATCGGTCGCCGCAATAATGGCTTCATTGACTTCGTCTTTACCAATCATAACAAATGGTTTTAAATGGTGACCCAAACCACGTAAATAGCGGGCTTGTTTTCCTGTTAGTTTCATTATCTCTCCAAAATTCTAAATATATAGACCTGCTAACCAGTAAAGGAACATGCCAATCAGCACTGTGCCGCCAAGGCTACGGGTTTTTAAGGCAAAAATCAATGTTGGAATAGCTACTAAAAATTCCAGTTTTCCCAGTGAAAAATTGCGATCAGCAGCATCTGCAAACAAAGAAGGGGCCAATAGAGCACTTAATACAGCCACCGGAATCAGGCTGAGCCAGTCAATCAACCATTGTGGCAGCTGCTTGTGGGCAAGATAAATTAATGGCAGGGCCCGTGGTAAATATGTGACCAGACCCATCCCACCGAACAATATTAAATAATCGGAAAAAGTCATTTGCTGTTCCGATAGCGACGCTTGAGCATATAACCAAGGGTTGCCGCACTCATTGAGGCTCCAACGATATAGGAGTCACCGGGAATCAGAAGATACCAACCGACAGAAATCAGTGCCGCTAAAATCCCAGTGACGATATATATGCGTCCTTGAAGTTGAAATACCAGCAGGCAGATAAACATTCCGGTCAGCGCATAATCGATTCCGAATGCCCCCTGTGGAACCAGTTGCCCGATGAGAGAACCAGTAATCGTTGCGAGAATCCAGACAAAATTTGAAAGGTGATTAACTGCTAATGCCCGCCAGCGATCCCACTGGCTATCACGGAAGCGAGTCATGTTAACTGCAAAACTTTCATCAGTTATGCCGTAAGCAAAAAGAGACAAAAATTTACGATTGATTCCAGGGAGGTAAACAGCGAGAGCAGAACTCATTAAGGCATGACGCAGATTGACAACCAAAGTCGTAAAAA
>JAGLDI010000042.1 GCA_023145655.1 Desulfuromusa sp.
GCCATTTTTCCCCGGCACTTAAATCGTGATAAACAGATTCTCCAGTCGTGGGAAAATAGTGCAGAGACAAACTAACATATTGATTGTCAGCAACTGGCTCTTCCGCATGCAACCTCAATAAAAAAGCACCCTTGACATGATCCAACCAAAAATACCAGGCAGGATCTTCTATCCACACCTGACTGATCCCTTTGAAACCTGCTTTTTCACAGACATCTTCGTGCCAGGTCAAATAACTGAAAGCATTTTCAATCAAATTCCGGGTTGCACTGTAAGCATCGATCCCACTCATATCACACCCCTTTTATACAATTCATTTGCAATGTCAATGGTTTCAACGCCTTCATAGGGTATATCCTGATCCCTGGCCATCTGCTCAAACATTTCACGCGGATAAGCCAGAGTCAGGGAATAACTCATTTCATATGAATCGAAGAAGTCACCTTTGCCCGGAGTATCATCCATCACATCCTGCACAGCTTCATTGACCTCAGTAAAAGTTTCCTGAAGGCTCAATAAGCCTTTTTGTGCCGCCCGGATCGATTCATCCACAGCTTCTCGGAAAAATTCGCGGCGTTTCATAACTACTTGCGGATTGGATATGCGCTAAAAAACTTGTCATAAGCCAGAATGAGCGCCATTGACATTATTGTCCAGCACAACGAGGTATCATCGATATTGCCAATGCCTGGGACTCGATCAACAAATTTTGGACCTAAAGTTTCTGAATAATAGAAGAAATAAATCAACATTCCGAGACAACTGACAACAACAAGTCTGACAATCGCTGCCAGCCACTTGTTCGCCGGTTGAAACACATTATTGAAGAAAACCTTCACAATCATCAGAGCCAACATAAAGAACGCGGCAATTTCAGCGGTATGGATATGACGGAAGCGCGGATCATCGGTATAGTTACCGCCAGTAAATGGCTCGTACCAGTAATAGGACATGATCGCTTCAGCTATATACATAATGACATAACCACCGACAACCGCAATCGCTAACGCGACAACTGCACCGATCCAGGAACCGCTTTTTTCGTCACTATGGAACAGGTTAAAGGGGAAACCATCCATACAATCATTCAAAAACAGCAGGATAAACAGCCCAGCGAACATCCAGCCAAGATGATAGAAAGAACTGGCCGTCATTGCTATTTCATCCCACCAGGGAGGCACACCGGCAAAGATCTGCTTTGGTTGAAACAGCGCGGTGACATTGGGATGGAAAAAAATTGCATAAAAAATGATACCAATGAATGCAGTTGCAGAAAACTTACTGAATCCTATAACTCTCTTCTGCAAACCATCCCAAGGGGAGTTCCCAAAACCAGTATTCCAAATCATCGTAATCCAGATGAGAGCGGTGACAACAAACAGAATAGCCAGCGATGAATTTTCACGGGCATTCCAGATTTCCAGTCCCGTTCCACCTGTAGCAATCTGGGCTTGTGGGCTAAAATAGGTTATTCCGAATTTGCCCAGAATATTCCAGAAAAACACGTAATAGATGACATATAAAACGACGACTGAGGTAATCATGGGAGCGACACCTTTAGCAATACTCCCAGTCTCATTCTTCCATCCGAAAACATCCGCCACTAATATCACTGAATAGAAATACAACGCGGCTAGTGATAAACCATACATTGGGGTAAAGAGTTTAAAGACCCCGTTACTTGGCGCAAAAAAGAGTCGCCATAGGGCAAAATTAACAACGACCATGGCGACAAACGCAATCAAGCCGAAGAGGTAGTTATTTTTTGTTGTAGTCATTTCGTGACCTCTCAAGTACATGAAATCAGATAGAGCGCAACACCTATATGGTGTTGCGCTCTGTCAATAACTAGAAGACAACCGTATCGCCATTAGTCAGGAAAACATTAGAGTCCTTGGCAACAGCAGATTGTCTTGGGTAGGTCTTATATTCGTTGGTACCCTTGACAATCGGCAAACCCGCCTTGGCAGCGTTTTCAGCCCAGACCCAACCAGTACAGTGGTTACAGCCCATCTTCACTGGATTAAAGGCCTTGGCCCCCTTAATAATGTCATCCATCTTGGGATCCCAGTTTTCAAACAAGGAGATATGCAAACCACCGTAGCAGCCGTAGATCTTCTCACCACCCTTGATCTGACGTCTGGCGGTTGAATAAAGAGTCAAGAGACCAGGGTGACAACAACCGGTCACGGTAACAATCCCCTTACCCTTAACATTGACATAGATAACGTTTTCACCGCGTACTCGCAGCAGGATCGGCACATCAAATTCTTTGATAGCGACACCTGGATACAGCTTGTAAAATTGCTTAGAATCAGTCTTGATCAGCTCACCCTTGAAAGGGACATCATTTTTATTGATCACCAAACCTTTGGCTTCATTTTTACCACCATAAAGTAATGTTTCATCTTCGGGATACATTGTTTTGGGGCCATAAATCTTGATCTTGTCATTGTGCTTCAGAGTCGACTCTATGCCCCAGAAGTGATCAAGGTGCCAGTGGCTGATAACCATGGTATCGATCTCTTTACTGGCGATCATTTTATCGATGCCATGACGATCATAAACATAGTCCATCCACTCATTGC
The DNA here is from genome assembly GCA_023145655.1 of Desulfuromusa sp. Classification (GTDB taxonomy): domain Bacteria; phylum Desulfobacterota; class Desulfuromonadia; order Desulfuromonadales; family Geopsychrobacteraceae; genus Desulfuromusa. The sequence goes on from JAGLDI010000042.1 coordinate 2,589, forward strand.
TCCAACCGGTATCTAGCAACAGTTTGTTCACAGTGCCATCAAGCTGCTCAATTTCCAGCAAGGTTGCATAACCACCGGCATTTTTAGGATCCCAAGGAATGTCATACTGGTTGGTGCTAGCACCACCATTATCGACAATATCTTTTTTGAACTGGTCGTTATCAAACCAGCTGGTCTCTGTCAGTACCGTGATTTTTAAACTTTTACATTCGCCAATATCTTCCTTTTTCCGAGCAAATGCCTTAGTTGGAGCACCAATCGTAGCAGCAGCTCC